>JAEYPG010000648.1 GCA_023410975.1 Pseudomonadota bacterium | reverse complement strand
CCCCACCACCGGCTGGGTTCCCGCGGCCGGCACCGCCAGGCGCAGCCTGGGCGCGCTGCTGCGCTACCAGGCCGGCGCCCTCGACGCCAGCGCCGGCTTCCACCAGGGCGGCCAGCGGCTGGCGGCCGGCGAAGCCCAGCAACGGGCCTTCAACCTGGGCGCCACGTACCGCTTCGGCAGCGCCCAGGTGGGCGGCAACTACTGGGAGCACCGCAACGAGCTGCCCACCGCGGCCACGGCACGCACGCGCGGCTTCGCGCTGGGCGTGCGCATGCCCGTGGCCGGCGCGCTCAGCGTCGTGGCGCAGGTGGGCCAGGTGCGCGACAACGGCCGCGCCTACGCCACCGGCGCCGTCAAGGCCGAGGGACGGACGACCCACTTCAACGTCGGCACGAACTACACGCTGTCCAAGCGCACCGAGCTGTACCTGCGCTATGCGCGCGTGGAAGACCGGGACGCGGGCTACAGCGGCCGGGCCGCCGCCGCCCTGTTCGGCGCCTTCGGCGCCAACAACGCCCTGCCCGCCGGCGGTTCGGCCCGCACCCTTGGCGCGGGCCTGCGCCACAGCTTCTGAATTCCCGGCCCGAGCACACAAGGAGACGACGATGCAAACCCAAGCCCAGAACCGTTTCGCCCTGCCCGCGCTGGCGCTGTCTCTCGCTGCGGCGCTGCCGCTGGCCACCCAGGCGCAGGCGGCCTGGCCCGCGAAGCCGATCCGCGTGATCGTGCCGCTGCCGCCGGGCGGGCCCAGCGACATCGTGCTGCGCACGGCAGCCGAGAAGATGCAGACGCTGCTCAAGCAGCCGGTGGTCATCGACAACAAGCCCGGCGCGGCCGGCAACCTCGGGGCCTCGGAGGCCGCGCGCGCCGCGCCCGACGGCTACACCTGGCTGTGGACCACCGACACGCTGATGACGGTGAACCCGCACGTCTACCAGCGCCTGAGCTTCAAGCCCGAGGACCTGCAGCCGGTGATGCGCGCCAGCAGCTTCAGCCAGACCCTGGTGTGCCATCCGGGCGTGGGCGTGAAGACGGTGCCGGAGCTGGTGCGCCGCGCCAAGGACAAGCCCATGAGCTACGCCTCCGGCGGCGCCGGCTCGCCGGGGCATCTGGCGACCGAGCTGTTCAGCTCGGTGGCGGGCGTCTCGATGTCGCACGTGCCCTACAAGGGCCCGGCGCCGGCCATGCAGGACATCATCGGCGGCGTGGTGGACTGCGGCTTCCTGGCCGCGCCCACGGTGCTGCCGCACGTGCGCTCCGGGCGCCTGGTGGCGCTGGCCGTCTCCGGCGCCCAGCGCTCGCCGCTGCTGCCGGAGGTGCCGACGGTGGCCGAAGCGGGCTACCCCGGCTTCGACGCCACCTTCTCGCTGGTGCTGTTCGCGCCGCGCGGCACGCCCGAGCCCATCGTCAATGCCATGCACGCCGCGCTGACCAAAGGGCTCAACAGCGCCGACGTGGTCGAGAAGCTGCGCCTGACGGACCAGGAGGTCGTGGCCGCCACCCCGGCGCAAACGGCGCAGCGCCTGGCGGCGGACAGCAAGACCTGGGGCGCGGTGGCGAAGCGGATCGGGTTGCGGCAGGACTGATGCGCTTGTCCGCGCGGCCTCACCCCAACCCGCTCAACGCCGCAAACGCCTCCTCCAGCTTCAGCACCTGCCCGGCAATGGCGCCGTCGTAGCCTGGCAGCGCGTCCAGCAGTTGCTTGAATCCCGGGTCGCGCAGCGCGGCGAGCACCTGCTGCAGCACCGGCGTGGCGACCAGCGGGCTGCGGCACAGCAGGAAGTAGCGCTCGCTGGCCAGCGGCACGAAGTCCAGCTTGAACTGGCGGGCCGGCGTTTCCAGGCCAAAGCCCACGTCGGCCATGCCGCTGGCCACGTAGGCCGCCACCGCCGCATGGGTGTACTCCCCATGCTCGAAGCCCGCGATGGCCGCCAAGGGGAAGCCGCCCGCCTTCATCAGCGCTTCCAGCAGCAGCCGCGTGCCCGAGCCCGCCTGACGGTTGATGAAGCGCACGTCCTCGCGCTGCAGGTCCGCCAGCGAGAACACTTCCTTGGGATTGCCGGCGCGCACCATCAGGCCCTGGCGCCGGGTGGCGATGTCGATCACGGTCAGGTCCTCGCCGCCCAGCCACTGCGCGTAGTGGGCCAGCACCACGTCCTGCATCGGCCCGATGGGCAAATGGAAGCCGGCGAGGTCGCACTCGCCGTCGTGCACCGCCGCCGCGGCCGTGGAGCAGTTGCCGTAGGTCAGCTCCGTGCGCAGCCCGTCCCGTCGCAGCCGCTCCACCAGCCGCTCCACCGCGAAGCCGTGGCCGGCATGCAGGCGCAGCAGCGGCGCGGACTCGCGCAGCGCACGGCCCAGCTCGGCCGCCAGCTCCGAGGCCAGCGTGTCCAGCGAGGGCTTGAGCCGGGCATGGATGCGGTGGTCGGCCCACACGATCTTCTCGCCCAGCTCCGTGAGTGTGGAGCCCTTGCCGCGCTCCATGTGCAGCAGCGGCGCACCGAACTGCGCTTCGCCCTGGCGCACCAGGTCCCACGCATGCCGGTAGGACACGCCCATCTGCTTCGCGGCCATGAGCAGGCTGCCCTGGGCATGGACCTGCACCAGCAGCTCGATCAGCCGCATGGACAGCGCCGCACCGTCGGCATCCTGGATCGTCCACGCCGGACGTATTGCAATCTCTTTCATAAGGGTCCGTGCTTAGGAGCTGCAGCTCCGATGCATAGGGCGTCGCGCCTCATATTGCGAGCGTAGCGAAGAGCCGTGACCATGCGCCCCAAACAGCGGTACGGATGCGCTTTCAACCAGAAGGCCACGCACCGCGGCCTGCCGGACCGGGCAGGTGCTGACAGGCCATGGCGGGCTCATGAACACATCTCCATCTCCTGGGAAGATCGATGCGGCGCGCATCGACGCGCTGATCGAGGCGCATCGGCACCGGCCCGGCGCACTGCTGCCGCTGCTGCACGCGGTGCAGGACGCGCTGGGCTGCATCCCGGCCGATGCCGTGCCGGGCATCGCCGCCGCGCTGAACCTCTCGCGCGCCGAGGTGCATGGCGTCGTCAGCTACTACCACCACTTCCGCAACGAGCCGGCCGGGCGCCACGTGGTGCAGGTGTGCCGCGCCGAGGCCTGCCAGGCCTGCGGCGCCGACGAGCTGCTGGCGCAGGCGGAAGAACTGCTGGGCTGCAAGTCGCATTCGACGCGCAGCGACGGCGCCGTCACGCTGGAGCCGGTGTACTGCCTGGGGCTGTGCGCGTCCTCGCCGGCGGTGCAGATCGACGAAAAGCTCCACGCACGCGTCACGCCCGCCAAGCTGCAGCGCCTGGCGCAAGCCCTGGAGACCGCACGATGAAGCCGGTGAAGCTCTACGTGCCGCGCGACTCGGCCGCGCTGGCCGCCGGTGCCGACGAGGTGGCCGCCGCGCTGCAGATCGAATGCGCGCGCCGCGGACAGGCCGTCGAGATCGTGCGCAACGGCTCGCGCGGCCTGTTCTGGCTGGAGCCGCTGGTGGAGGTGCAAACGCCCGCCGGCCGCGTGGCCTACGGCCCGGTTGGCGAAGAGGACGTGCCCGGCCTGCTCGATGCCGGGCTGCTGGAAGGCGGCGCGCATGCGCTGTGCCACGGGCTCGCGGAGCGCATTCCCTACCTCGCGCGCCAGGAGCGACTGACCTTCGCGCGCATGGGCTTCACGGACCCCGTGTCGCTGGAAGACTACGCCGCGCACGGCGGCTGGGCCGGGCTGCGCCGGGCGCTGGACCTGGACGCCGCGGCCATCGTGCAGGCGGTGCTGGACTCGGGCCTGCGCGGGCGCGGCGGCGCGGCCTTCCCGGCGGGCATCAAGTGGCGCACGGTGCTGCAGGCCGCCGCCGCGCAGAAGTACGTGGTGTGCAACGCCGACGAGGGCGACTCGGGCACCTTCTCCGACCGCATGACGATGGAGGGCGACCCGTACATGCTCATCGAGGGCATGGCGATCGCGGCGCTGGCCGTGGACGCGAGCCAGGGCTACATCTACATCCGCTCGGAGTACCCGCATGCGCTGGCGACGATGGACGAGGCCATCGCACGCGCCACGGCGGCCGGTTTCCTGGGCAACGACCTGCTGGGCAGCGGCCGGCGCTTTCACCTGGAGACGCGCAAGGCCGCCGGCGCCTATGTCTGCGGCGAGGAGACGGCGATGCTGGAGAGCATCGAGGGCAAGCGAGGCATCGTGCGCGCGAAGCCGCCGCTGCCGGCGATCGAGGGCCTGTTCGGCCGGCCCACCGTCATCAACAACGTCATCACGCTCGCCAGCGTGCCGCTGATCCTGGCGCGCGGCGCGGCCTTCTACCGCGACTACGGCCTGGGCCGCTCGCGCGGCACGCTGCCCTTCCAGCTGGCGGGCAACGTCAAGCACGGCGGGCTGGTGGAGAAGGCCTTCGGCCTCACCTTGCGCGAGCTGGTCTTCGACTTCGGCGGCGGCACGCGCAGCGGCCGGCCGGTGAAGGCGGTGCAGGTGGGCGGGCCGCTGGGCGCCTACGTGCCGGAGTCGCAGTGGGACCTGCCGCTGGACTACGAGGCCTATGCCGCCGTTGGCGCGGTGGTGGGCCATGGCGGCATCGTGGTGCACGACGACACGGCCGACATGGCGCGCCTGGCGCGCTACGCGATGGAGTTCTGCGCGCTGGAGAGCTGCGGCAAGTGCACGCCCTGCCGCATCGGCAGCACGCGCGGCGTGGAGGTGATCGACCGCATCGCCAGCGGCCGCAACCGGCCGCAGCAGATCCACCTGCTGCGCGAGCTGTGCGACACGATGCTGCACGGCAGCCTGTGCGCCATGGGCGGCATGACGCCCTACCCGGTGCTCTCCGCCCTGAACCACTACCCCGAGGACTTCGGCGCCCAGGCGCCGGGCCGGCAAGCCGCTTGAGGAGGCCGCACATGCTGCACCACCACCATCTCGAGATCGACTACGGCACGCCGGCGCGCGAGTCCGCGGAATCGGTCCGACTCGTCATCGACGGGCGCGAAGTCAACGTGCCCAAGGGCACCTCGCTGATGCGCGCCGCCGTGGACGCCGGCATCCAGGTGCCCAAGCTCTGCGCCACCGACAGCCTGGAGCCCTTCGGCTCGTGCCGGCTGTGCCTGGTGGAGGTCGAGGGCCGCAAGGGCTTCCCGGCCTCGTGCACCACGCCGGCGGAGGCCGGCATGGTCGTGCGCACCCAGACGCCGCGCCTGCAGGAGCTGCGCAAGGGCGTGATGGAGCTCTACATCAGCGACCACCCGCTGGACTGCCTGACCTGCAGCGCCAACGGCGACTGCGAGCTGCAGGACATGGCCGGCGTCACCGGCCTGCGCCACGTGCGCTATGGCACGCCGGGCCAGTGCGTGGACGGCGTGGCCGGCCAGCACCACGGCGGCGCCGTCAAAGACGAGAGCAACCCGTACTTCAACTACGACCCGAGCAAGTGCATCGTCTGCAACCGCTGCGTGCGCGCCTGCGAGGAGACGCAAGGCTCCTTCGCGCTGACCATCTCCGGCCGCGGCTTCGAGAGCCGCGTCTCGCCGGGGCAGAGCGAAGCCTTCATGGACAGCGACTGCGTGAGCTGCGGCGCCTGCGTGCAGGCCTGCCCCACCGCGACGCTGCAGGAGAAGAGCGTGATCGAGCTGGGCCAGGCCGAGCACAGCGTCATCACCACCTGTGCCTACTGCGGCGTGGGCTGCGGCTTCAAGGCGGAGATGAAGGGCAGCATGGTGGTGCGCATGGTCCCGTGGAAGGACGGCCAGGCCAACGAGGGCCACGCCTGCGTCAAGGGCCGCTTCGCCTGGGGCTATGCCACGCACAAGGACCGCATCACCAAGCCGATGATCCGCGCGCGCATCACGGACCCGTGGCGCGAGGTGAGCTGGGACGAGGCCCTCAATTACGCGGCTTCGGAGTTCAAGCGCATCCAAGCCCAGCACGGCCGCGAGGCGGTGGGCGGCATCACTTCCAGCCGCTGCACCAACGAGGAGGCCTACCTGGTGCAGAAGCTCATCCGCGCGGCCTTCGGCAACGACAACGTCGATACCTGCGCGCGCGTGTGCCACTCGCCCACCGGCTACGGCCTGGGCCAGACCTTCGGCACCTCGGCCGGCACGCAGACCTTCAAGTCGGTGCAGGACGCCGACGTGATCCTGGTCATCGGCGCCAACCCGTCCGACGCGCACCCGGTGTTCGCCTCGCGCATGAAGCGCCGGCTGCGCCAGGGCGCGCGGCTGATCGTGGCCGATCCGCGCCGGACGGACCTCGTCGGCTCGCCGCACGTCAAGGCCCAGCACCACCTGGCGCTGCGGCCCGGCACCAACGTGGCGCTGATCACGGCCCTGGCGCACGTCGTCGTGGCTGAGGGCCTGGTGGACGAGGACTACGTGGCCGAGCGCTGCGACACCAAGAGCTTCGACGAGTGGCGCGCGTTCGTGGCGCGGCCGGAGCACTCGCCAGAGGCGACCGAGGGCGTCACCGGCGTGCCGGCGGCCGAAGTGCGCGCCGCGGCGCGGCTGTACGCGACCGGGCCCAACTCGGCCATCTACTACGGCCTGGGCGTGACCGAGCACGCGCAGGGCTCGACCATGGTGATCGGCATCGCCAACCTCGCCATGGCCTGCGGCATGGTGGGCCGCGAGGGCGTGGGCGTGAACCCGCTGCGCGGCCAGAACAACGTGCAGGGCAGCTGCGACATGGGCAGCTTCCCGCACGAGCTGCCGGGCTACCGCCACATCAGCGACACCACGGTGCGCGCGCAGTTCGAGGCCGCCTGGGGCGTGGCGCTGGACCCGGAGCCGGGCCTGCGCATCCCCAACATGTTCGAGGCGGCCATCGGCGGCAGCTTCAAGGGCCTGTACTGCCAGGGCGAGGACATCGCGCAGTCCGACCCCAACACGCAGCACGTGTCGCAGGCGCTGGAAGCCATGGAATGCATCGTGGTGCAGGACATCTTCCTCAACGAGACGGCCAAGTTCGCTCACGTGCTGCTGCCGGGCAGCTCCTTCCTGGAGAAGGATGGCACCTTCACCAACGCCGAGCGCCGCATCTCGCGCGTGCGCCAGGTCATGCCGCCGCTGGCCGGGCTGGCGGACTGGGAGGTGACGGTGAGGCTGGCCAACGCGCTGGGCTACCCGATGCACTACAGCCATCCCGAGCAGGTGATGCAGGAGATCGCCCTGCTCACGCCGAGCTTCCACGGCGTGAGCTACGAGAAGATCGAGCGCCTGGGCAGCGTGCAGTGGCCCTGCAACGAGGGCACCGAGCAGGCCGGCACCGCCACCATGCACGTCGAGGGCTTCGTGCGCGGCAAGGGCCGTTTCTTCAACACCCAGTACGTGCCCACGGACGAGAAGGTCACGCGCCGCTTCCCGCTGCTGCTGACCACGGGGCGCATCCTGTCGCAATACAACGTGGGCGCGCAGACGCGGCGCACGCCCAACAACCAGTGGCACGACGAGGACCGGCTGGACATCCATCCGCACGACGCGCAGGAGCGCGGCATCCGCGACGGCGACTGGGTGGGCATCAGCAGCCGCGCCGGGCAGACGGTGCAGCGCGCCCGCGTCACCGACCGCATGCAGCCGGGCGTGGTGTGGACGACGTTCCACTTCCCGGAATCGGGCGCCAACGTCATCACCACCGACAGCTCCGACTGGGCCACCAACTGCCCGGAGTACAAGGTCACGGCGGTGCAGGTCACCAAGGTGATGCAGCCCTCCACCTGGCAAACGGAGTACGCCGAGTTCAACCGGGAGCAGCTCGCGCTGCTGGAGCAGGCACGCACGGCGGAAACGGCGGCGGGCCGATGAAGCCGGTGGACGCGCCGCTGCTGCCCGCCGGCGTGCGCCAGGCCCGCGTGACGGCCCACCGCGACGGCAGCGTGCTGGCGCAGCCGGACTGGCTGGCCGAGGAGGTGCCGGTGGCGCTGGTGTTCAACGGCGTGTCGCATGCCGTGATGCTGGCCAGCCCGGCGGACCTGGAGGACTTCGCGCTGGGCTTCGGCTTCACCGAAGGGCTGCTGGCGCACCCGGGCGAGCTGTACGGCGTGGACGAAGTACCGGTGGCGCAGGGCATCGAGCTGCGGCTGGAGGTGGCAGCGGCCTGCGAATGGCGGCTGCGCGAGCGCCGCCGCACGCTGGCTGGACGCACCGGCTGCGGCCTGTGCGGCACCGACAGCCTGTCGCAGGT
>JAEYPG010000635.1 GCA_023410975.1 Pseudomonadota bacterium | reverse complement strand
GTCCAGGTCCAGCTCGGCGGTAGGGCCGGCGTCCGGGCCGGCCAGGGGTGGCGTCGTGCTCATGCCCTGCCTCAGGCCGCCGCCGCCAGCGGCGCCGCGGGCAACCCGCTGGCGTCGAACACGCCTTCGAACAGCACCGAGCTGAGGTAGCGCTCGCCGCTGTCGGGCAGGATCACGACGACGGTCTTGCCGGCGTTCTCCGGGCGCCGGGCCCAGCGCACCGCCGCGGCCACGGCCGCGCCGCTGGAGATGCCGGAGAGGATGCCTTCCTCGCTCGCCAGGCGCCGCGCGTAGTGCACCGCCTCCTCGTTGCTGACCTGCTCGATGGCATCCACCAGCGCCAGCTCCAGTACCTCGGGCACGAAGCCCGCGCCGATGCCCTGGATCTTGTGCGGACCGGGTTTCAGCGCCTCGCCCAGGCGCCGTTGCGTGAGCACCGGGCTGGCCGAGGGCTCCACCGCCACCGAGACGATCGGCTTGCCGCGCGTGCGCTTGATGTAGCGCGACACGCCGGTGATGGTGCCTCCCGTGCCCACGCCGGAGACCAGGATGTCGATGGCGCCGTCGGTGTCCTCCCAGATCTCCGGCCCGGTGGTGCTTTCGTGAATGGCGGGGTTGGCGGGGTTCTTGAACTGCTGCAGCAGCACGTAGCGCTCGGGGTCGCCGGCGGCAATCTCCTCGGCCTTGGCCACCGCGCCCTTCATGCCCTTGGCGCCATCGGTGAGCACGAGCTTGGCGCCGAAGGCCAGCAGCAGCTTGCGCCGCTCCAGGCTCATGGTCTCGGGCATGGTCAGCGTCAGCGGGATGCCGCGCGCCGCGGCCACGAAGGCCAGCGCGATGCCGGTGTTGCCGCTGGTGGGTTCAACCAGTTCCTTGCCGGGGCCCAGCAGCCCGCGCGCCTCGGCGTCCCGGATCAGCGCCGCGCCGATGCGGCACTTGACGGAGTAGGCCGGGTTGCGGCCCTCGATCTTGGCCAGCACGGTGGCGCCCGCGCCGTCGGTGACGCGGTTCAGGCGCACCAGCGGCGTGCGGCCGATGGACAGCGAGTTGTCTTCGAAGAATCGGGTCATGGTGGCCTCCTGGGCGTTGTTCGTTCTGTGGCGGTCTGGCGAGGGGCGGGGCGCGCGGGCGTGTCAGTCCTGCACCCAGGGCAGGCCATGGAAGCGCCAGCCGTCGCCGTGGCCGCGCTGCTGGGCGGCGTCGAGTTCGCCCTCGAAGCCTTCGAGCACGTTGAAGGCGAAGGGGAAGCCGGCCTTGGCCGCGGCCTCGGCGGCCAGCACCGAGCGCTTGCCGCTGCGGCACAGCAGCAGCAGCGGGCGCTGCTTGGGCACGCGCGCCTCCAACTCGCGGGCGAAGCGCGGGTTGCGGGTGAGCGCCGTGCCGGTGGCCCAGGGCACGTGCACGCTGCCCGGCACCAGGCCCACGAACTTGCGCTCCTCGGCGCTGCGCACGTCCACCAGCACGGCCTCGCCGGACCGCACCAGGCTCCAGGCGACCTGGGGCGGCACGCCGCCGGCATAGGCCAGCCCGGCCCGCCGCGCGGCCTCGCGGGCCTGTTCGAGAAGGGGGTGCAAGACGAGGTCGGCAATGGCGGCGGACATGAAGGCGTTCCTGGAAGCGGCGAGGCGTTTGGGTGGGCCACCGCGCCTGCGCTCTTGGCTTGGCGATGCGGTGGTCGTGAACACAGAGCGTCAGCCTAGGGAGTGCGCCGGATCGGGCGAACGAAGCTTTGCGACATAGGTTGCTTGCAAAACAAGGAAAGTCCGACCTAAGACAAGCCGGCTGCGGCGGCTGCATGAGCTCATCCGGAATGCGTCGTTCGCGCAGGGGATGCCGGACCGGAAGATGCCTGCGGCGCGGCCGACAGTGGCTGCGGTTACAGCATCAACCAAACACGGGGCCCGGGAGGGCCGGTCGAGCACCATGAGCTTTTTTCAGGATTTCCACGACAAGCAGGCCATCGAGGCCTGGCATGCCATCGAGCGCCGGCCGTACCGGCATTTCGAGCTCAAGCCGCTGGCGCCCACGCTGGGCGCGGAGGTTCGCGGGCTGGACCTGCGCCGGCCGCTGGGCGAGGAGCAGGCGGCCGAGCTGCGGCGCGCCATGGGCGAGTACCTGGTGCTGGCCTTCCGCGGGCAGCAGCTCGACAGCGGGCAGCACAAGGCCTTTGCGCGGCAGTTCGGAACGCTGCACCGCCACGTGCTGGCCAAGGAGCGGGTGGTGGCCGGGGGCACGGACGATCCGGAGATCCTGGCCTGGCAGACCGGGCCGCAGTCGCGCTTCACGGCCGGCGACGCGTGGCACCACGACGTCTCGTGTGACCCCGCGCCGATCTGGGGCTCCTTCCTGCGCGTGACGAAGCTGCCCGCGGGCGGCGGCGGCGACACGGCCTTCTCCAACATGGTGCTGGCCTACGAGTCGCTGTCCGAGCCCTACAAACGCTTCCTGGACGGGCTGACCGCCATCCACGACGGCGCGCAGGCCTGGACGGCCGGCTACGGCGCCAAGCCGGCGCCCGGCAAGACCTTTCCGGCCAGCGAGCACCCGGTGGTGGCGACGCATCCGCACACCGGGCGCAAGTTTCTGTACGTGAACGAGGCCTTCACCAGCCACATCGTGCAACTGAGCCGTGACGAGGGCCACGCGGTGCTGCAGCAGCTGTACGCGCATGTGCGCAAGCACCTGGCCTTCCAGGTGCGGGTGCACTGGGAGCCGGGCACGCTACTGTTCTGGGACAACTGGGCCACGCAGCACCACGCGGTGTGGGACTACTTCCCTCAGGAGCGCTGGGGGGAGCGGGTATCGGTGTGCCTGGAGCATGGGCCAAGAGCTTGATCGATTGCTGTTCCTGGCATGAACGAATCGGCCCGCCTTTCGGCGGGCCGATTGCTATCGATGCATGCGTCGCCACTCATGTTCGGCAAGCGGGCCGGACTTTGCGCAGCGGCGACCGGCGTCAACTCGCGCCATGGGCCATTGATGTGCAGCCGCCCGTGCCTATGTCGCACCGGCCACCTCGGCGACGAAATCTTCGTGGTGCTTGCTTTTGCGCACGTCCTTGCGCGAGACGATCGATATGGGAATCGTGAGATCGAGGTCTTCGACCGCCAACGCATGCAAGCGGCCGTCGTTCAGTTCTCTGGCGATGCACGGGCGGGGCAGGCAGCCCAGGCCGATACCGGATTCCACCGCGCTGCGCAGGATGTTCAAACTGTCGCTCTCCAGGACCACCTCCAGGGTGGGCAGGTGATTGAGCAGCGCCAGCGTGAACTGGCGCCGCGTGTCGCTGAAACGGTGCTGAAGGCACCATCTTCGGTCTTTCAGATCGGCCGCCCGCAGGCGCTTCTTGCGTGACAGCGGGTGTTCCGGCGAACAGAAAACGACCAGGGACTCCTGGCGCCATCTCAGCATGTCCAAGGTTGGACGCACCGTGATGAACTCGATGATTCCCAGATCCAGGGCCATTTCATCGACACGGTTGATGACATCGAAGGCCGGCATGATCGAGATGCTGAGCCGGACCTGCGGATGGCGCTTCTGGAAGCGAGGGCAAACCTCGTTGAGAAGGTAATCACCGACGGTAGGGCTGGCGCCGATGCGGACGTGCTTCTGCTGGGACGCGGAGGCCAGGGACGTCGTGATCTCTTCTGCCTGCACGAGCATCGACCGCGCCATTGGTTGAAGGGCCTTGCCCTTTTCGCTGAGCACCAGCCGCTTGCGCACGCGCACGAACAACTCCGCCCCAAGCATCTGCTCCAGCTGCTGCAGCGACATGCTTGCCGCAGGCTGCGTCATGGCCAGTTGGTCGGCTGCCTCGCTGACGCTGCCCAGGCGTGCGATGGCGTCGAAGACTGCCAGCTGCTTCAACGTAAACATAAGCTTCCCTGATGAACACTATCAATGATATTACTTTGACGTATTTTGTCTCCCTTCCTACCATCGAACGCAACGACTACTTAGGAGACAAGCACCATGAGTTCTTATTCGGTCCGCGCACGCTTGGGCGGCATCTCCTTTTCCCTGGCCCTTGGGCTGGGCGTGCTCGGCGCAGCCACGCCGGCTCAGGCAGACGGGTTCCCTGAACGTGCGGTGACGCTCGTGGTACCCACGCCTGCCGGTGGCCCGCTCGATTTCTTCGCGCGCGTTCTCTCGCCTGAACTTGGCAAGCGTTGGAGCGTTCCCGTGATCGTCGAGAACAAGCCCGGTGCCGGCACGGCACTGGGCACACAGGCCGTCGCCCGTGCCAAGCCCGATGGCTACCAGTTCCTGATCGCGAACATTGCGATCTCGGCCCATGGCGCGCTCAACCGCACGCCGCTGTTCGATGTCGAGCGCGAGCTTCAGCCGCTCACCCTGATCGCGTCCACCCCGTACTTCCTGATCGCCTCGCAGAAGGGACCCACAACCCTGGACGCCTTCGTGGCCCAAGCCAAGGCCAAGCCGGGCGAGCTCAATCTGGGAATCATCGCCAACAGCCAGCAGCATCTGGATACCGTGCGCATGATGACGACGCTGGGCATCAAGGCGACGCTGGTGCCTTACACGGGGACGGCGCCCATCATCCGGGCCTTGTTGGGAGGCGAGCTGCACGGGTACCTCGGAACGCTGGCGGGCATGGAGCAGCACTTCGCGGCCAAGAAGCTGTTTCCGCTGGCCATGACCGGATCGAAGCCCTGGCCTTCTCAACCCAGCGTGCCCACGTTCCACTCGAAGGGCTACTCGCTGGAGTTGAACCCCTGGTATGCCGCCTTCGCGCCGGCGGGACTGCCTCCCCAGGTGGCGGGAAAGTTGCGCGAAGACCTGCTTGCCGTGATGAAGACCGCCGAGTTCCAGTCTCGCGTCCGCGATGGCGGGTATGAACCGCGCACGTCCACCGAGACGGAGCTGGCGCGCATGGTCAGCGACAACCTTCGCTTGTCCCGCGAAATCGTCCAGGCCAACAACATCAAGCCGGAATGACGACGATGGCGCCGCCCGAGTTCAAGAACATTCGCCTGGAAAGGCTCAACGGCGTCGCGCACATCGTGCTCGCGCGTCCGGACAAGTTGAATGCGCTCGCATTCGGCCCAGGCTCGAACCGCGCCGAGATCGCGGCTGCACTGCAGTGGGCAGACGCTGATCCGGACACCGGGGCCGTCCTGATTCGCGCCGAGGGCCGCAGCTTCTGCGCAGGCGGAGACCTCACCGGGCTCGACGCGTTCGCCGGAGCCGGGCAAGACGAGTTCCTCATCGCCGAGGTGGACCGGTTCCATGCCGCCGTGCGGCACACCCAGAAGCCGACCATTGCCGCGGTACACGGGGCCTGCTTGGGCGCGGGGCTGGGCTTCATCGTGCAGTGCGATTTCGTGCTGGCCTCCGCTGACGCGACCTTCGGCCTGCCTGAAGGCCGCTTCGGTCACCCCGGAGGCTCGGAACTGGCGCCGCTGATCGGGCAAGCCTGGGCCAAGTTCATGATCTTCACCGGCGAGCGCCTGGATGCCCGTCGCGCCGCCGATATCGGGCTGGTGCTGCTCGTGCTTGAGCGCAGCCAGCTCGAGCCAGGCGCCTGCGACCTGGCCGAGCGAATCGCACGCATGCCCAAGGACGCGCTGCGCCTCAACAAGGCCGCCATCGACAAGGCCGGCGAGGCAGGCGGGCGTGGCGTTGCCCGCATTGCCGGCCGCAGCGGCGACCTGGCCACGAAATCGATGAGCCGTCATGCCAAGGCGCCCGATGGCCGCCTGTTCGAGGACATTCTCAAGGCCGAAGGCCCCCAAGGGCTCAAGAAGGCGCAGCAGCAGCAGTACACGGAATCCTGGTTGGAGAAATATGTCGATCCCATCTGAAAATTCGGCCGCGGGCCATGCACCGCAGGCATCGGCCTTGGCTGGCTTGCGCATTCTGGACATGACCAACGTCGTCATGGGGCCGTATGCCACGCAGGTACTGGCCGACTACGGCGCCGACGTGGTCAAGATCGAATCGCCGTCGGGAGACACCACGCGGCAGATCCCGCCCATGCGCCACGCGGACATGGGATGCTTGTTCCTGCACCTGAATCGGAACAAGCGCAGCGTCGTGCTCGACCTCAAGCTGCCGGAATGCGTCGAGGCTTTCGTTGAACTGGCATCGCAGTCGGACGTGCTGATCTGCAACGTTCGCCCCGCAGCCCTCGCCCGCCTGGGCATTACCTACGAAGGCTTGGCGGCCCGCAATCCCCGCCTGATCTGGATCAGCCTCGTTGGCTTCGGCAGCGACGGCCCTTATGCCGGACGGCCCGCATACGAGGACCTGCTGCAGGGGCTGACCGGCATGCCGGCCATGCTGGTGCAGGCGGGTTCGGAGCAGCCGCATTACGTGCCGTTGTCCTTCAACGATCGCGTTGTCGGGCTGCACGCGGCCATCGCGCTCTTGTCGGCAGTGCAGTGGCGCGAACGCAGCGGCCGTGGCCAGTTCATCGAAGTTCCCATGTTCGAGACGATGACCCAGTTCACCGTCGGGGACCACATGGGCGGGCAGACGTTCGAGCCGCCAGCCGGGCCGATGGGTTACCAGCGCACCTTGAACAAAGAACGCCGCCCGTATGCAACCCGCGACGGGTTCATCTGCCTCGTGGTCTACACCGACAAGCACTGGCGTTCGTTCTTCGAAGCGGTCGGCCAGCCGGAGCGCTTCGATACCGACGAACGTGTGCAGAGCCTTCGCAGCCGCACGACCCATGCCGGGGTGCTGTACGGGGAGCTGGCCGAGATCATGCGCACCAGGAGCACGGCGGACTGGCTCGAACTCATGAACCAGGCGGACATTCCGGCTGCGCCCATGCTCACTCTGGACAACGTGGTTACGGACCCGCACCTGGAAGCCGTGGGCATGTTCCAACTCGTTGACCATCCGACGGAGGGCGTCGTGCGGCAACTGCGTCCACCCACCCGGTGGAGCGAATCGCCCCCGACCGTGCGCCTGCCGGCGCCGTCGCTGGGACAACACACGGCCGAAGTGCTGCGCGAAGCGGGGCTCGATGCAGCACAGATCGATCACATCGTGGCGCGTCTGGCGCAACGAGGTGCCGCCAATCCCCGTCATGGGTCCTGAGAGCGTGTCAAGGCAAGAAGAACGATGAGCAACTTTATGGAAACGCCGATCCTGATCGTCGGCGGCGGGCCGGTCGGACTGGCCTTGGCGCTGGACCTCAACCACCAAGGCACCGAATGCCTGGTCGCAGAGCAAGAGGCGGGTACCGCGCTGGTCGTGCAGGCGAAGGCTGGCACCCACAACGAGCGCACGATGGAGTTCTGCCGCCGCTGGGGGCTGACGGAGGAAATCGCTGCGGCGTATCCGGATGACGAGGCGCGCGACACCGTGTATTGCACGTCGCTGGACGGCTACCTGATCGGCCGCAGCAAGGTGCCATCCGCGCGTGACCGCGGCATTCCTGCTGTGGGGCCGGAGATGATGCGCCGTTGCGCACAGAACCAGTTCGACCCGATCTTGGCTCGCGCCGTGCAAGCAAGCCGCCACGCCCGCTTGCGGTACAACCTGCTGTTCGAATCGTTCGTGCAGGACGACGAGGGCGTGACCTCGAAGCTTCGCGATACCTCGACGGGACAACAAGTGAAGGTCCGTTCGGCGTACCTCGTCGGCTGTGACGGGGCGGGCAGCTCGATCCGCAAGTCGCTCGGGATTCCTTTCGAGCTGATCAAGCAGATGGACTTCTCGCTCAGCGCCATGCTGCGGATCGAGCACCTGGAGCGCTATCACGATTTCGGCAGCCTCGAGCGGTTGATGTTCATCGGTCCCGAAGGGACCTGGGCCAACATGACCTCCGTGGATGGCCGGGGCCTGTACCGGTTCACGGTGGTCGGCTCCGAGGCGGCTCTCGATGCGAAGACCTTCGACATCAACCCGATCATCCGCCGCGCCTTCGGCAAGGTGGACGTGCCCTACACCATCGAGCGAGTGGTGCCGTGGCGCCGGGCGCAAACGCTGGCGCGCACGTACGGGCGGGGCCGCGTGTGGCTGGCGGGCGATTCGGTCCATACCACCTCGCCCACCGGCGGGCACGGGCTCAACACCGGGATTGGCGATGCGACCGACCTGAGCTGGATGCTGGCGGCCCGCTTGGCGGGCTGGGGCGGTGGGCGCCTGCTGGACGCCTACACCGAGGAGCGTCGGCCGGTTGCGCTGCGCAACCTGGGCAGCGCCACGCAGAACTACCACGCGTGGGTGGGCAGCGGCATGGACAACGTCGCGAAGGCCGGGCCGCAGGGCGAGGCCGCGCGCCGCAACATTGGCAATTCGCTTGTCGTTTCGCTGCACCAGGAATGGTTTTCCCAGGGCATCGCTCTGGGGTACCGCTACGGCGAGTCGCCACTGGTCGTCGGCGACGACACGCCGCCGACGGAGGACCACCCCAGCTTCTACGTACCCAGCGCGCGGCCGGGGCACCGCGCGCCGCATGCCTGGCTGACCGACGGCCAATCCACGCTGGACCTGTTCGGCCGCGGCTTCGTCCTGCTGGCGTTTGGCGGCGCAGCTTCCGAAGCCGGTCCGTTGTCGGTTGCGGCTGAAACAGTGCGGATGCCGCTGCAGGTTCACAGCATCGAGCAGCCGGAAATTGCCGCGCTGTACCGCAACCGGCTGGTGCTGGTCCGTCCGGATGGCCACGTGGCATGGCGTGGCGACAGGCTGCCGCAGGACGTGAACGCATTGGTCGATACCGTGCGCGGCGCCGCTGCCCACTGACCGGCGCGCTGCGTCCACGTCCAGTCGGGATTGCAGCCGGCGCTCGATGTCCCGGCGCAGTCCGTGGCCAGCGTTTCTCGGTTGCCCAGCGTTGCGTCCAGCATGCCAAGCCGGACCTTGGGCAACGTCAAGGCACACCTTCGTTTCCATTCCTCCCGGCGGTGAAGCCGGGCCATGCCGCCGCCGGGCGAGAATGGCCCGAACGGGACGAGGGACGGGCATGTCAAACGATCGCACTCTGGTGCTCTACCACGGCAAGTGCGCCGACGGCTTCGGCGCCGCTTTCGCGGCCTGGCTCAGGCTGGGCGACGCGGCGGACTACCTGGCTTGCCACTACGGCGACCCGCCGCCGGCTGTCCAGGGCCGGGAGGTGTTCGTCCTCGATTACTCCTTCGAGCCCGAGGTGTTGAGCGCCATGGGCACGCAGGCGCGCAGCATCACGCTGCTGGACCACCATGTTTCGGCGCAGAAGCGGCTGCAGGGGCTGGTGCTGGCCTGCCCGCACCGGCTGTACTTCGATCTCGGCCGCTCCGGCGCCGCCATCGCCTGGGAGCACTTCCATCCCGGCGAGCCGCTGCCTTACCTGCTGCAGGCGATCCAGGCCCGCGACCTGTGGACCTGGGACGTGCCGGACGCGCGGCCCTTCCTGGCCGCGCTGGACCTGCTGCCGCTGGACTTCGCGGCGTGGAAGTCGGTGCTGGACCTGGACGCGCCGGCGAAGGCGCGCATGGTCGAGCGCGGTGCCGCGATGGAAGCGCGTTTTGACGCGCTGTGCGTTTCCATCGCGGAGCAGCCGGCTGCCATCCGCATCGACGGCGAAGCGGGGCTGATGGTCAACGCGCCGGGCGAGTTCGCAAGCAACGTGGGCAGCCTGCTGGCGCAGCGCAGCGGCACCTTCGCGCTGGTGTGGCGCGCCGACCACCAGGGACGGCTCAAGTGCAGCCTGCGCTCGGTACAGGGCTTCGACGTGGAACGGCTGGCGGCGCGCTTCGGCGGTGGCGGCCATGCGCAGGCCGCGGCGTTCATCCTGCCGGGGACGCGGGTGGCGGAGGTGCTGCGGGGCGATCTGCAGTCCGCGGACGCCAGGAGCTGATCGGCACGGGCCCATAACAAGCCAGGGCGCCCAGCAAGGGGCTTGCTGGCGCCGCTGGTCTACCTGGCCTGCGGGGCCCGTACCCGGCCCGAATGCAGTTCGAGGGCGCTGGGTGCCGGCTGCCCACCGCGCATCGCTCTGTTCCCGCCGGTGCGTCCAGATGATCCCAGGCCGGAGGCAACAAATGAGCAGGACGCGAGATCGACGGTGCTCCCATGCTTGACATGAGTGATGACCGCAGCCTCGTGGTGCCGTTGTCAACCTGCTCTGGAATTGAAGAAGCGCCGAAAAGCCGTTTTCTGTCCCTTGGCACCCACGACGCATACCGTCCAGCACAGCCAGGCCGACCACAGCGAGTGGCTGGGGAAATGCGCGCCCCGCACCAATTGGGTTCCGCCGACGAGCAGCCCGACACCGAGCACGGCGCAAAGCCACCGGCGCGCACGCTGCGGGCAGTACTGTCGCCAGAGAAAGTACTGGCTCAGGAAGGCGAAGGCCGATACCGCATGCGCCGATGGAAAGCAGTGCCCCGGCCCGCCGTCCCGCGCGCCCCAGGCCCAGTGCGGCACGTAGGCCGCCGTGCCGCCGAACTCGGCCAGGTCCCAGGGACAGCTGGTGTGGCTCAGCCGCCTGAGGGCCAGCACCAGCAGCACGCCCGCCAAGCTCATGCCCAGCCAGTACAGGCGCTCGCCCCGGCGGGGGCCTTCGTTCCCGGAGCGCACGGCGCCGGTGGCCAGCAGCGCGAAGGCCGCCCACGCCAGATAGCGTCCACCCTCGTGCAGCAGGGCGCTGGTCATCCACGCATCCCGCAAGGCGAAGCCGGCGGTGTTTCCATAAAGGCGGGCCAGGGCAAGGTCCCAGCCGCTGGCGTCCCAGACTGCCAGCAGCACCAGGCCCATCAGCGCCACTGCGGCGTCCCGCTGAACGAATCCCGAGCGATGCATGTCTTCCGGGTGATCCTGCAGCCGGGCCCGTCCCGTCAGCTCAGCGTTGGCCGAGCCGGCAGGTCCTTGACGTCCAGCACGCGCGACAGCCGCGCCACGCGCAGCCCATGCCGCTGCAGCAGCGCGCCGAAGCGCTCGCTGCCCAGTACGGCGTATTCCAGGGGCCGGGCCGCACCGATGGGGTCGTCCACTGGCGCCGCGATGGCCGGGTGGCACATCAGGAGATCGCCGCAGCACGCCTGCGCGCACCATGCCGCCAGGCGCTGGGCATAGGCCTCGGCCGTGCCGCGGAAGCTGTAGACGCCCAGCAGGTGGGCGTTCATCGGCAGCCCCGCCGAGCGCGCGAGCCCGTGCAGCCGCCGCGCGCCC
>JAEYPG010000591.1 GCA_023410975.1 Pseudomonadota bacterium | reverse complement strand
TTACCACAACAACAACATCTACCAGCAGCTCGACCTGTTGTTCGAGATCTGCCAGAGGATGCTGTGGCGCTTCCAGCTGCTGGGCCCGGGCACGCACGTGCCGCTGTGGCGCGGCAGCACCCGCTGCGAGGAGCAGACGATCGACGGCTCGCTGCGCGAGCGTCGCTGCACCGTGCGGCTCAACAACATCGTGTCCTTCAGCCGGTCGCGGGAAACGGCGGATTGCTTCGGCGACTGGCTACTGCATGCGCGCGTGCCGCGCGTCAAGCTGCTGCTCGTGCCCGGGCTGCTGGCCTCGCGCTCGCTGCAAGGCGAGTCCGAGGTCCTGGCGCTGGGCGGCGATTACGAAGTGGAGGCCAGCTATGGCGTTTGACGGCGGACCGGCGGGTGGACTGCTCGACCGCGCCCTGGGCGCTTACCTGGGCTTGGCCCTGGGCGACGCATTGGGAGCCACGGTGGAGTTCATGACGCCACGCGAGATCGCGCTGCGCTTTGCCGACCAGGGCGGCGTGCATCGGCGCATCACCGGCGGCGGGTGGCTCAACCTGCCCCCGGGCCAGGTCACGGACGACACCACCATGAGCCTGGCGCTGGGCCACGCTCTGCTCGAAGGCCGCCGCCAGCACAAGATGGGCGACACGCGGCTCATTGCCGAGGCCTTCGTGGCCTGGTGGCGCGGCCGCCCGGTGGACTGCGGCAACACCTGCCGCCGAGGCATCCAGCGCTACATCCGCAATGGCGCGTTGTCCACGCCGGTCAACGAAGGCGACGCGGGCAACGGCGCGCTCATGCGCAACCTGCCGGTCGCACTGGCCACGCTGGACGATGACGCGGCGTTCAGGAACATTTCCCTGGCCCAGGCGCACATCACGCACAACCACCCGCACTCCGACGCAGCCGTGCTGGGCCTGGGCCACATGTTGCGGCTGCAGCTTGCAGGCGCGGACGCCGGCACGCTGGAGCAGCGCGCGGCGCGGCTGGTCGCGGAGCACCCGGTGTTCCGTTTCAACCCCTACCCCGGCCGCGCCAGCGCTTACGTGGTGGACACGGTGCAGACGGTGCTGTGGGCCTTTACGACCCACGCCGACTTCGAGGCGGCCGTGGTAGCCGCGGCCAACCGCGGCGAGGACGCCGACACCACCGCCGCGCTGGTGGGCATGCTCGCCGGCGCGCGCTGCGGCGCCGGCGCCCTGCCCCGCCACTGGCTTCAGCGCCTGGCACCCGAAGTGGCTCGGGCGGTGACGGAGCAGACCGAGGCCCTGGTGGCGCCTTTTCTCTGATGTCTGGGCCTCTTGGCCGCAGGCCGTGAGTCCCAGCAGGGAAACGGCATTACCGCGTGCAGCTTTGGTGTTGGGCAGCTCCAGTCATTGGCCGAGCACCAACTACTCAGTGGCCCCCAGCGTCACGGTGGGAGGCGGCAGCGGCGTGGACGCCAGAGGCGCCGTGCGCGGCCACACGCTCCACACGGGCGTGTCGTTGTAGTTCGCCAGCTGCTGGGCGAAGTTGGAGGCCGAGGTCACGCGCGCCCAGCCTTCGGCCACGCCCGAAGCACCCATGTCGACGGCGTAGGACAGTGCCGGCATGAGGTTGCTCCAGTAACCCGACGCGGAGGTCGGATAGCCGGTCTCCAGCGGTGCGCCCGCGGCGATGCCCGTGGGAACGCCCAGGGCGCGTGCCACCTCGCCCCACGAGTTGAACCACGGGCCGGTGCCTTTGATCCAGTTTGCGGTCTTGGTCTTGGCGACGGGCAGGATGTACTGGGCGCCGTGCGTGTAGGCGAACTCGTCCTGCCCGCCACCGCCCAGGCGGCCGGTGACGGCGCGGAACTTCCAGGCCAGGAAAGCGTCGAGCTGCGGCTGGATTGCCGGGCTGTAGGCCCCCAGCTCCTTCGCGTAGGCCGTTGCAGCCGTCAGGAAGTCATCCATCCACGGCTTGCCGTTGTACCAGTCGCCTGGGACCGAGGTGTCGGAGCTGTAGTTGTCGACCACACCCAGCGGGTTGTTCGGCTGGGCGACGTAGCGGCTGTGGTAGGCCAGGATGTTGTTGCCCACGGTGCCGATGAACTGCTGGCGCAGCGGGTCGTCGTCCGGGGTGATGGTGGCCGCTTGCGCCAGGGTGCGGATGACCCAGGCGGAGCTGCGCGTTTGGGCCTCATCGGTACCGCTGACGAACAGGCCCTGGGTGTAGCCGCGCATGTAGTCCGGATGCTTGAGGAAGTTGGCCGTGGCCAGCAGCTGCGTTTCCTCCATGAAGTAGCTCCAGCCGCTGACCAGGTAGGCCATGTAGCCCATGGAGGGATGGTGGGAGGTCTTGAACTGTGGCGGCGTGGCGCCGCTCACCACGGGCGTGTACATGCCCTTGGAGGAGCTGCCGGTGTCCATGAAGCCCGAGCCCGTGCGCATGACCAGGTTCGGATAGTCGGCGAAGACCAGCGGGCGGTTGGTCTTCTCGTCGCGGTAGTGGATGCCGTAGCGGCCGGCGGCGTAGGCGTTGATGATCACGCCCCGGTACGCGCGCGGATCGCCCCGCGTGCTCAGGTAGGCCACGTCCCACTCGGGCAGCAGCCCGATGGAGGGGTGGTAGCCCGTGGTGCCCATGGCTGGGGAATAGCTGCCCTGCATCAGCGGCGCGTACTCGCTGGGCAGCCGGCTGTAGAGCGGGCTGCTGGCCGGCGTGACGGCACGGTAGTTGGGCACCAGCCTGGTGGCCATGAAGTAGGCCATGTCGTGGCGCGGCGTGACCTGCGGGTCGCTGCCGTTGAACCAGTGCGTGAGCGTGGTGGGCCCGGCCAGCACGGCGCGCTGGTGGTTGAGCAGCGCCAGCGGCTGAGAGAAGCGCTCGCTGCCGCCCAGAGTGAAGGTGGCCGTGTCGATCTTCTCGGTCGGATTCGGCACGTTGAGGTAGGCGTTCTCGATCCAGGGCATGACCTCCACGCGACCGCCCTTGTAGGCCCGCACTTCCAGCCAGGCCACGAGGTGGGTGTCGCTGCCGATGGGCTTGCGGTAAGTCCAGGCGCTCATCTGCGGCCCCGTGACCACCGTGCGCACGGGCGTGTCCCAGTCGCCGGCATTCCAGGCGGCGGTGCCGAAGGCGCCGAAGTCCACGCGCGCGCTGATGCCCGTGGCCTTGAGGTCGCCGATGCCGACTGCCGGTGCGGCCCTGGATTCGGGCGCCACGCTCAGCCCGATGCTGCGCCACGTGCCGCCACCCAGGTCGGCGCGGCCGGAGAGGATGGCGAACTTGGCACTGCCGTCGGGCCAGCGGTTCTTGACCACGAACTGCAGCTCCGGCACGCCATCGGCCACCAACACCGAGCCGGCGGGCACGTCGCCCTGGCGCAATGGCTGGCCTGCCGTGAAGGGCAACAGTGAGCCGCCTACGGCACTGGCAAGCTCCAGCTTGAACAGCGG
>JAEYPG010000558.1 GCA_023410975.1 Pseudomonadota bacterium | reverse complement strand
GTACCTGGCTGTAGACACGCGCGGCCCCCACATGGGCCTGGGTCAGGAACGGGAAAGAGTCCTGCAGGCGTGGCAGCTCGATGCCGGCGTCCAGCGATGCCAGCACGCTGTCAATGGGCACGCGCGTGCCCGCGAACACGGGCGCGCCGCCCACGACCTGCGCGTCGGTGGTGATCAGCGCCTCGGCCTGATCCACTTCCCTGGCACGCACCAGCGCGGTCGAGACGTACGGCGCGACGTCGATCTCCACCGCGCAGCGGGCAACCTTCCAGCTCAGCTCCGCAGGCACCTGCGCCAGCGCCAGCACCGCTTCCCTGGCTGGCGATCGCGTCACGCGGCCGGTGAGCTCCTCGATCACCTGACGGCGGACGCCGGCGATGAGCAGGTCCTCGGTGTCGAAGTAGAACCGCGCGAACGCCGCGCACAGCCGCGTGAACAGCCGCGTGCCGCCTTGCTGGCCCACGAGCACGTCGGGCACCAGGTGCTCGTCCACTACGCGGTTCATCTGGCGGTCGGACAAGCCGGCAATGAACGCAGCTTCGGCCGTTGGCACGAGAGCAAGTTGTGCAGCCATAAAACCTCCGATCATTCGGAAGTTTATTTCAGTTCCGGGTTCTGCGTGGGCGCATACACCCGGAGCAAGGACATGTGCTGCCGCCCAACGGCGGAGCTTCCTCGCGCTGCGTCCTTGCGTGTGGCGCCCCGCCGTGGAAGTCCTGGTCAGCGCCTTGTCCTGGCATTGGCCCGCCAGACCCTGACCCCGGGGCCTGGGCTGGAAGCCCCTGATGCGTCGGGACCTCCCCGGAGGTTCACTGGCTTGCTGCAGCGTGGCCTTGACCTGCTTGCACGCCATGAGCTGGTTGCCGGCATGGCGTTCCCTGCAGCTTCTGGAGGCCCGCTGCATGGAAGGAGAAGTAGATGAGAACCGGGAAGGACTGTGTCCTGGTGGTCGATGACTACCTGGACGCCGCGGACACGCTCGTCGAGTTGCTGCAGGTGAACGACATCGAGGCCCATGCCTGCTACAGCGCCGACCAAGGTTGCGAGCTGGCATCCAGACTGCGCCCCACGGTGGTCATCATCGAGCCTTCGGTTGCGGGCAAGACCCTCAACGGCATGCAGCTTGCAGCCCTGCTGCGCCGGGGCGATGCGGCCATGCGCCCCTTGCTGGTAGCCCTGGCTGGCAGCGGGCGCCAGCAAGACATCGCCGCGGCCGTGCAAGGCGGCTTCGATGCCTTCTTGCTCAAGCCGTCGTGCTGGGACGACATCCTTGTGCTGGTGCGTCCAGTCACCGCGCGGTAGCGTGCCTGCTGCTGCCGGCACAGGCAGGCGGACAACCTTGCGTCATGCCAGTCGAAGAGCCGAAGGCGAAAGAAGACCGCCGCAGGCGGCCCCGTTCAACGGCTGACCGCCAGTACTTCCAGGCGCTGCCCGGCCACGCAGGCCAGCGCCCGGTCAATGGCCGAAGTGATCCAGGCCGCCTCGTTGCCGAACGCCCCGCCGCCCAGCCGCGTGAGCAGCACGCGGCGTGAGGCGCCGCGGCGCGCGTTGAGCACGCCGGCCAGCAGCGTGGCCTCGTAGGCGGCCTCCAGCACCAGCCGCGCCAGCGGCTCCCATGCATGCGCTGGCGGCCGGCCATAGGCCACGGGCATCGCCGAGCAGTACGCCTGGCTGACCAGCGGCCCAGGCCCCTGCCGCGCATCCGTGACCTCGACATCCCAGTGCAGCCCGATGCACAGCAGCCCGCGCAGATGGTCGATTTCCGCCGCGCTGGCCGCCGCCAGTAGCCGCGACACCCGCACCAAGCCCTCGGCGCTGCACAGCGCGTAGCCATTGCGCCAGGTCCACAGCGGCTGCTGGTCATGGCCAAGAGCCGTGCCCAGGTCGGCCAGCGTGTTGATCTGACGCCTCGCCCTCTGACCACGACCGCCGGCCAGCGGCACCAGGTAGTTGCGGTAGATCGTCGCGGCGCCGGCGGCCATCGCACAGGCCGGTCCCTGGGTATGGTCCCATGCGTAGCCGGTCACGCCGTCCTCGGGGCTGACGCCCGGCCCCACCATCTCCAGCAGGTTGAACTGCGAGGCGACCTGGATGAGGGCTCCTTGCTGCTCGGGCGCCAGGTGCAGCTCGCGGATGTCGCCGCGCACCACCCCGGGCACAAGTGCTGGCCCGTCGGGCTGTACGGCCGCACGCGCACGCAACTCGGTCAGCGAGACGACCTCCAGGTGCCCCATGGCCCACCGCCGCCCGGTGACCTCGTTCACCAGGGCGCTGCCCTCGACCCACAGCCTCGCCTGTGTGCTGGCAAATTCCTCTTCCCCGAAACCCGTGATGCGTTCGAACCAGTCCAAGCCCCCCTCCCCTTTCGCATGTGACAAGCGCCATCTTCCCGCACCACGGGGAACGGCTCGGAGGGGTGCAACATGCACCAAGGTATCCGCCGACGCTCCTCGGCCATCGTTGCCGCATGCGCTCTGATCGCTCCAGTGGCGGGCTCTTCCCAGCCGCTGTCCCAGGGCAGCGGGCCACTGCGGGTGACGACTCACAACGCCGGTGAAGGCACCGACTACATGTGAATGTTCCGTGCCACCAGCCCGGCCGCGTACTGGCAGGGCGTGGCGGCATCCTTCCTGGAAGCGCGGGCAACGAACCCCTCCAGCCGCATGCGGGCACTGGCGGCGCAGATCGCCGCCGCGGCGCCCACCCTGGTGAGCCTGCAGGAAATCACCCGCTGGCAGGCCGGCCCCTACGACTCGGCCACGCGCAGCTGCGGGCCCGTGAAGGTGGAGATCGACATGCTGCCCGCGCTGCTGAGAGCGCTGCGCGCTGTCGGAGCGGGTTACGAGATCGCTGCCCAGACACCGCAGTTCCGCTCCACGCTGATGCCGGGCGAGTTCTCGCCGGATGACCAGCGCTGCTTTCGGGTGCTCAGCCGCAACCTGATCCTCGCAAGAGGCGACTGGGATCCAGCCCAGCTTCAGTGGCGTAATCCGCAGGCCGGACAGTTCGGCGTGCCGCCTGAACAGGCAGCCGGCGCCACGACCGAGGCCGCCGAACCGCAGTATTACTGGCCGAACAGCCGCTCGTGGCTCTCGGTGGACGTCCGGTTCAAGGGGTGCTGGCCGCGTTTCATCGGTGCGCACCTGAAGAATCTGGGAAGCGGGCTGCCGCCCTCCCCGTTGCGAGAAGACGGGGCCGAGCTGCATGCCATCGCCGACGCCAGCCCGCTGCCCGTGGTGATCGCCATGGACGCAAATGCGCAGGCCGCGCCCCGGCCCTTGGACGACACCTATACGGATTTCCTGGCCGCGGGTTACCGCGACGCGTGGTCGCAGGTGCATCCCGCCCGGCCGGGCCATACCTGCTGCCAGGCCGCCACGATCGACAACCCGGTGTTGCAGCTGTCACGGCGCACGGACCTGGTCCTGCTTCGGGGAGCGATCCGCGCTGAAAACGCCGCCCGGGTTGGCGCACAGCCCTCCAGCCGCACGGCCGATGGCCTGTGGCCGTCGGACCACGCAGGGGTGGCGGTGCAGCTTTCGGTGGGCACGGCACCCTGAGTCGTGCCTGCCGGGACAGCGGCTTGAACGGCACACCGAGACCGGCGCGCAAGCCTGCTAGCCACGCCGAGCGGCCCGAGGCCATCGAGCTTTCCGCGCACTCGAGGTGCCATTCATGAGGCTGGCGCCGGAGCGCTGGCAGCAGTCCCTGTCGGGCCTTGGCTGGCGAGGCTGCATTGGTGCTGTACGGTACAGCACCCACTGGACGGCGTGGATGCTGCTGCGCCGGTTCGAGGGTCCAGGCCTCGGACTGCTGTACGGTACAGCGGCAGGACAGATGCCGCCGCAGGGTCCCCGGCGGATGGCGCGCGTGATGTGAAAGGGTGCTGTACCGTACAGCAGTGCTGGCCACCGCACGGCCCGTGCGCGCGGTCAGGGCGCGGCGCTCTCGTCCGGCGCCCTACCGTGATGGTGGAAGTCGTCGGCGATTCGCTCCAGCAACTGCACGAGCTGCCTGTTCTGCGGCTCCCACAGGGTATGAGCGCCGGGATCGTTGATCAGCGTGATCAACAGGTAGCCAAAGGCGGGCGTTCCGTCCGCGTAGAGCAGGTACCGGTCGCTCTTTCGTTCCCGGCCGTACCTCCAGTTGCGCCGCCACCGCGCCTCGTCGGCGGGCGAGTACAACGGAACCATGTGGACGTGCCGGAGATGCCTGTTGCCCAAGCCAGGGACATCGCGTCCGAACTCGAAGTGTTCCTTGCCCTGGGCGGCCAGCGCTTTCCATTGCTGGAACGAACGGACAAGGGCTTGCTTGTCGGCACCGATCGCGCGCAGGTGATCCCTGAGGTCCTCGGTGAGAAGAACCCTTGGTGGAACCAGCGAGATCACTTGGCGCCGTACCGCGCCAGCAACGACTGCGAGACGTTGGCTAGGCTCAGCTGGTCGCCCGCTTCAGCGATCCTGCGGTGGAGGTCCCTGCTCTCCTGGCTTATTGCAGGCGCCGGCCGCTTCATGGCCGTGATCACGCGGCGCTGGGCACCAACCTTCTGCGCCTTTGGCGGCCTGCCAGGCGAGGAGCGGGCGCACCCGAACCCGGTGGACAGCGGCGTGGTCGCCACGTACGCGAGCATCCCGTTGGCGCCCGCCTTCAACTCCAGGTGGCGCGCAGAGCCGACGCCCTTCTTCCTCGCGGCCGAGATCTTCGGCGCGATCCTGCTGCAGGGCTGCAAGGGGCGGGGATGCTTGTTCATCACGAGCTTGAGCGAGTCACTGTATCTCACGAAGCCTCACTGGATCTGGACTGGGCATATCGGCAGCCCGAAAGCCCGCAGGGGCAGGCCAGGGCGATGAAGGGTTGCAGGCGCGCCCCAGGTCGCCTGCGGTTCAGGCTTGCAGCCGCTGTCGGCGGCGTGCCAACGGCTATTCATGTCGAGCCGACTCTTTCGCCCGGACGAACTCCACCAGGCTGTCGTCGCCCAGGCTGCGGGCGATCCGCTGCGCCAGGTTCCGCAGGAAGCCGGCCACGGCTGCTCCGTCAGGATGCTGCTGCTGGCGATCGGCCTCGGCCACCAGCCTCATGACATCTTCCTTGCACAGCAGCGCGTCGACCGCCGTCGGCGTGGCCGGGGACTGTTTCGGCGCAGAGGTGCTGTACGGTACAGCGGCCGGTGGCGTTGCGGTCCCTGCCGCCGGCACAGCCGGCGCTGCATTCGACGTGCTGTACGGTACAGCACCCTTTCGGCCCGCCTTGCCCGTGATCGCGTTGAAAACCTGCGGCGGCGCCAGGCCGGCTTGTTCCGCTTCCCGCGCCGCGGTCAATGCCGCCTTGCGGTCGCGCTGCAGCGCCTCGGCCAAGTCGCTGGCCCAGGCAAACTGGACCGCCAACGGCGAGCCGAAAGCTGACAGGATTTCCTCGGGCAACTCCGCGACCTTGATCGCGCGGCTCACGTTGCCCGAGTCCGCGCCCACCGCCACGGCCAGCATGCGCTGCGACGGGAACAGGCCTTCCTTGAGCGCGCGACGGTACATCACGCCCTGCTCGTAGGCGCTGAGGTTCTTGCGGGATCGGTTCTCCCGGTCCATCTCCGCGAACAGCGCCCGGTCGTCGAGCTCGGCCACCACCGCCAGCACCGGCAGGCCCAGATCCAGGCAGGCCCGGTGGCGCCGGTGGCCGAACACGATCTCGTAGCGCGCACCGTCAGCGCTGGACTCGCGCAGCGGCCGAACCTTGATCGGCTGGACATTGCCGCCCGCGCCCGCGATCTCGGCCTTCAGCTCGGCGAAGTCCTCACCCTCGAACGACGCCGCATGCCGGTTGGCCCAACGGCTCGGGCGCACCAGACTCGCGTCCACGAGCTGCGCGCCGCGCTCGCCTTCGAGCTGCTGCACCTGGGCACGCAGCGAGTGCAACTCCTGCGCGAGGCCGGCATGGCGCATCACGCCCGTGACGGGCTCGGACTGCACGGCCGGCGCCGCTGGCGCGACGCCCGCCGGCGGCAGATCGAACTTCAGTCCCTTGCCCTTGCTGACGGCGCTCATGCTGCGGTACCCCGCGCGAGCTGGCGACGCCAGGCCTTGATGCAGTGCACGCCGATGGCATCGGCCAGGCGGTCGGCTGCATCGGTGGCGCGGCGCACCGTGCGGCTGGTGCCCACGGCCTCGTCGTAGACGGTGCCGAAGTTGGCACTGGCCGCGCCGGCGGCAGCGCTCTTCGGGATTTCGACCGGCAGCAGCTTCTCGGCGTAGGCCGCGGCCATCCACTCCCTGACGGTGCTGCCCGCGGCGTCCGTCGTCTCGACCCGGGTCGGCAGGATGCTGATGAAGTCGAAGCGCTTGTCCTGGGTGGCCGGCAACCGGGCCGTCAGGTCCCCGAACAGCTGCCAGAACTGCGCGCTGCTGGCGAAGTCCAGCGCGTTGGGGGGCAGGGGCATGAGGATGCCGTCGGCGGCCATGAGCACGTTGATCGTCATGTACGACAGCGCCGGCGGCGTGTCCATGATGATCACGTCGTAGTCCGCGCGCAGGTCCTGCAGTCCCAGCTCCAGCACGCGCCAGTACTGGAAACCAGCGTCCATCACCATCCGGCCGGAAAGCTCGAACTCCGCACCGAACAGTAGCGGCGCCGCGGCCACCAGGTCGATGCCGCTCCAATAGGTCGGCCGCACGGCATAGCGCAGCGAGTCCTGCGCGCCCTCGACCAGCGGCAGCATCGTGTCGTCGCGTGCGACCTCGGTGTCGGGCAGGATGCCAAAGAGCGTGGTCAGCGAGCCCTGCGGGTCCGTGTCGATCACCAGCACCCGGTGCCCGCGCAGGGACAGGCCCTGCGCCAGCGTCAAGGCCGTGGTGGTCTTGGTCACGCCACCCTTGAAGTTGGCCACGGCAATCGTCACGGCATGGGCGCCGGCCGGGCGCAGCGCGTCGGCACGGTAGTGACGCACCCAGGCCTGGAGTTCTTCCAGCGTGAACTCGCGGCGGTTGCCCACGCCAAGTTTGCCGACGGGGAGGGCGCGCTTGCGGATCGCCACGTCCATGGCGTTCTTGTCCAGCCCGGTCAAGCTCATGACGTCACCCGTGTAGAAGCGCGGTGGCGTCTTGCGGTTCTCCGGCGCCAGCATCGCGCCACGGACCTGCGAGACGACTGCCTGCACCCGTCCCGCCTGGGCCAGAACCTCGGCCAGCGGTATTCCCTCGTCGATCACTGCGTCCATTGCACCCTCGTCCTTTTGAGTCGCGGCAGTGTATCTTTGTCGCGCAATTTGGCGAAAACGGCGCGTTGCTGCGACAACACAATTCCGCGCCACAGCTCTTGGATGTGCTCTCCGCGGCATGCATGCCGCCTGATCAGCAGATGGCAACCACGGCAGGTAGCTCGGCCTTTTCCATAACTCTCCGGAAGCCGCTGCCCTGCGTGCCTCCCCGCATCTAAACCGCGCCCTTCAGTTCACGCAGCTTCAATGCCGACTTCAGCGCCGCAATGGCTTGCAGGTGCTCCGGCCGTGGTTTGGACCGCTGCGCCCGGTGCTCGACTGCCTCACGTTCGCGTTCCTCGTCTTCGCGCTCGCCGGCCAGCGTGTTGGGACCCTTGATTGACCCCTGCACTGCGGCCTCCTTGTGCCCGCCAGAAGGCGTCACGGGTCGCCTCCAATCCTCACCGCTGTGGATCAGGTGAATCAGGTAGCCGACGGGCTCCCGTGCAGCGAGGATGGCCGGCAACCGGTGCGCCATCACCTCCTGCACCCACACATCGTGCGCGCGTGCCACGGCCAGCACCTTGCGCACGTCGTCCGGCTGCATCACCTGCAGCAGCGGCTTCAGGTCGTCGCGCACATGAACGGCTCGACCTTCTGCGGGTTCTGGCGGCCTCGGGGCTTCGGTATCGGCAGCCTCTTCAGCGGCCTGGGGCACAGCCCCTTCGCCCCCTGAAGGGTTTGGTTCTTTATCTACCGGCTGCGCAACGTTTTGCGCACGCGGGCCGAAGAACATGGCGTCGGCGTAGGGTGTGAGCCAGGTCTTCCCGATGGGCGTGCCGGGACGGCGTGCGCCACGCATCTTCTGGGGCGGGCGCTCAATGAGACCCCATGCCACCAGGTCGGCGTTGGCGCCCGTGATGCTGCGCCGGCAGTAGTCGGTCGCTTCCTGGAGCTCGCGCACTGCGGTGTCGAACACGCATCGCCGGCCGCGGTCATCGACCCCGCTGAGGTCGGCCTTGGCCAAGTACTCGTACAGCACGGCCTCGGCCCGCGCAGGCAGGCCGCGCAGTTCGCCTCGGTGGGTCTGTTCCCCAAGCCTCAGATGGGCTTCGTGAATGGGTTCAGGGAGGTCGCGCGAGCGGCGGCAGGAAGGCGAGGGCGCGCGTGCGCCCGCCCGATCTGTAGCAGACAGGTACATGAATCTGCAGGGACGAGTTCACCCGCGTGTTGCGGATTTCCTCGCTGCCCCTACACTTCAAGCCTGCTGAAGCGGTGTGTAGATCGCAGCCAGGGATCACGCATCACGGAGAAAGGCTCGGGGCGGGAATCCCGGGCCTTTTCTCTTTTGGGCGTCAGGTTCTCTGAGGTCCCGGTCCTTTCTTCATCAACGGCCCCGGCTGCGGGAATTCAGCCGGATACCTGGGTGGCCACGTCCAGCGCCGCGCGAGCTCAGCGCTGGTCCTTGTGGGGTCTTGCAGGGGCTTGCTTGGTGGGGCGGGTCCGCTTCGTGTGGAGCTGCGGTGGACGGCGAGCCATGGCCTTCCCCGGCCGCCTTGCACACGGACCAGCCTTGAGCGGTTAAAAGCCGCCACGGTCATCCCGCTCGCATGCCGTGGCGCTGGCGCTGCTGCATCCCGTGACCCGTACTTCGGGATTGGTCCTGGCCGCGCTGCTGGACCTGCTCCACGGCCTGCTCCTGCTCCCGGGCCTTGTGCAGCTCCACCGCTTGCTGCGCCTCGGGCATCACCTGCCGCAGCAGACCCTCGCGCCCGAGCTGGCTGCGCTGGGCCAGGTCGTTGAAGTCCGTGTGCGACTTCATGCGTGCCAGCGCCGCGAGTTGCTCGGGCTTGAGCAGGTCCCGCTCGGCCGCAACCCGGTCCTTGTCCGAAAGCCCGCCCTGCGCCAGCAGCCGCTCGGCCGCGTCGTGCAGCCGCCAGGCGGCCGGCGTGATCGGCGCCAGCTCGCGCGGATAGTCGGCCTCGCCCGGGGCGAAGACGGGGAAGAAGGCCCGGCCGCCGACGTCGCGCGCCGCCGCCTCTGCCTTCTCGCGGCCCGGGTTGAAGCCCTGCGTGAGCTGCACCGCCCGGTCGTCGTCGCCCGCCACCAGGATCGGCTTGGTCGGGTGGAGCTCGCGCAGCGCCTTCGCCACCGCGCCCACGTTCCCGGAGTCGAAGGCCACCACGCCGGCCACCGGGGCGCCCATCGCCTCCTTCAGCGTCGCCATGGTGGCGTAGCCCTCGCCCACGACGATCACGGGCGCGCGCTCCAGCTCCTTCATGCCCCCCAGCACGTGGAAGCAACCTTCCTTGTGGCTGTCCTTCGCAAACCGCTTCGTGCCGTCCTCGCCGATGTACTGCGTTGTCCAGTGCTTGCCGGTCTTGTCGCAGGCCGGCACGAAGGTAGTCTTGCCGGCGTGGTCCGTGAGGAGCCCGGGGTAGGCCTGGACACCCTTGGCCTGGAGGTAGGGCGTGGGCTGCTTCGGGTCCACCGGCTTGAGAGTGGCCAGCTGGCGCTGCACGCGCTGCGCCGCTGCCTCGTGCTGGCGCTGCTGCTCGGCCTCGCGCTCGGCCCGCCTGGCCGCGGCCTCGGCGGTGAGCCTGGTGCGGTCCTCGTCGCTGAGGTGATAGCCCTTGGCCTTCCAGCGCAATTCCTGGCCGGTGCGGTTGTCCTTGGCGTAGCCGGCCGGCACGTGGCCATCAATGTGTCCGACGTAGAAGCCGGCCTTCTCCTTGCCCTTGTCACCGGCCGTGGCGATCCGGTGCGTGGCGCCGTCCATGATCGGGTGCTCGCCCTCCAGGATGAAACCCATGCCGCGCAGCTCCTGGGCGAACTCGTCGCGCGCGGCCATCGCTGGGTCCTGCTGCTGGCGCTGGTGCTCGGGCAGCCACTTCCGCAGCGCGTCCCTGTCCGCGCCTTCGCCCGCGTACCAGGACTTGGCCGCGCCGTCCCAGCGCGCCCCCGCGGCCTTGGCCTGGTGCCGCTCGATGTAGGGCACGGCGAGGTAGGTACGCGGCTCCTCGTGCGCCGGCGCAACAGGCAGCTCGGTTGGCGCTGCCTGCAGCTGCTGGGCTGCTTCTTCGCGCCGCGGCCAGCGTGCCAACAGCGGCGCTGTTTCCACGCCGGGCGGCACGTACCAGCACTGCTCCTGGCGGTCCCAGCGGGCCCCCAGAGCCTTGGCCTGGTCCTTCTGCGCGAAGGGTACGGCCAGGTAGACGCGCGGCTGCTGGGCCTGCTCCAGGGCCTGGTCGATGCGCTGGTTTTCCTCGGCAACGGTACCCACGCTCGCCTCCTGCTTCTGGTCCTGGTGCTGGTCGAACGCCATGACGAAGGTGTGGATGCGCTCGGCGTCGGCCGCCGCGCGGAAGATCTCCAGCGAGTCTTCCTTGAGCACCTTGATCCAGGACGCGACGTAGGACGCGTGGCGGCCCGGGTCGTGGCCGATGCCCAGCGAGTCGCCCACCAGCATGGATGCGATCTCGGCGCGCAGTTCCTCGCGCGCGTAGCCTTCGCTGCCAAACGGATTGGCGAGGTCTCGGCCCAGCCGGTTCTCGTGCCCGGTCCAGTGGCCCAGCTCATGCAGCGCGACGGCGTAGTAGCTGGCCGCGTCCGGGAACTGCCCTTTCCCGGGCATCTGGATGGCGTCGGTGGAGGGCCGGTAGAAGGCGCGGTCGCCTTCCACGTGGCGGATCGTGGCGCCACTGGCGTGCAGCAACTCCTCCGCGCGCTGCGCCGCATCCCAGGCCGGCGGCCGGTGCTGCAGCATGGGCAAGCCCTCGATCTGCTCGGCGTTGAAGACGACGGCGTGGAAGACGCGCGGGCGCTCCAGTTGCACCTGCACCGTCTCGGGCTTGCCGTCCGCGCCGACCACCGGCTGCCCCTTAGCGTCGAGCCTGGGCTGTTCCTCGCTGAACTTCCAGTACTGGACCGGGGTGCCGTGCTCGCCCTTGCGCACCTGGGCGCCCTGGGCCTGCGCCTGGTTGTACGTCATCCAGCGCGGGTCGCTGTAGCCCTGGGCCGCCAAGAAGACGGCGTTGATGCCCTTGTAGCGCTTGCCGCTGACAGGGTTCATCGGCACGCCGGCACCGGCTCGGCCGGGCTCCCAGGGCTTCTGCCAGGGCGCCGTGCCGGCTTCGAGCTGCTCGACGAGCTTCTCGGCCACCCGCTCATGGAAAGGCTTGCCGCGATCCATGGTCAGGCCTCCGCGGCCAGGTCGGTGGCGCTGTCCAGGGCCTCGCCCAGGGTCAGCGCGTCTTCCAGGAAGGCGCCGGCCAGCGCCGCCTCCTCGGGGTCGAGCTCGGCCAGGAAGGCGGGCGTGCCGGCGTCGCGCAGCTTGTCGCGCACCACCTCGGCCAGGCTCGGGGCCGGCACCGACACGTCTTCGTCGTTTGGCATGTCCATGAGTGGCTTTTCCTCAGTAGGTGAACACGGGGCGGATCACGGTCTTGATCTGCCTGCGGCTGGTCGGCCCGAAATAGCGGGCATCGAAGGAGAGGGCGAACCGGTCGGACATGAGCAGGACCTGGTCGGGCGCCAGCGTGGCGCTGGTGGCCTGCAGGTGCGGCATGAGCCGGCCGGCGCCGTCGAAGCGCACCGGGGCGCTGTCGGGCAGCGGCTGGCCATTGACGCGCACGCCGTCGTCATCCAGCTCCACGTGGTCGCCGTGCGCTGCCATCACGCGCTTCATGACGTAGCCGGCGCCACCAGGGCACACGCCCACGCCCAGGTAGCCGCGCCGGTAGGCCTGCTCGAAGACGCCGCCCTGCGGCAGGCACAGCAGGACGTAGGACCCGACGCGCACCAGCTCGCTGGTGGCGCGGTACAGGCCCAGCGGGATGCTCGGGCTGGTGTTCCAGTACAGGCCCAGCGCCTTGGCCGCGGCGCCCAGCGCCAGCGGGGCGGCCACGACGCCGGCCAGGGCGAGCTTGTGCCAGCGCCTCATGGGCCGTCCCTTCCATGCGGGGCGTCTTCCCCGCGTGGGGCGTCCTTTCCGCGCTGCTCAGGCCTGCGGTTGCTGCGCTCCTTCCAAAAGTGCCAGCAGGCCATCAGCAGGATGACAAACAGGCTTGCCAGCAACGAGACACCGATGGAGTCGGTGAACTGCTCCCAGCGGGTCGGTGGTGCTTGCCAGGTCATGCTGCTTGCTCCATGCGCGGCTGGTTCGCGGCCACGATCCAGTCGCTGGTCTTGGGCGGCGCCACTTGCGAGCGGGCCAGGAAGGTGGGGTCCTGGAAGTACAGCGGCTGCTTGCCGTAGATCGCCGGGTAGCCCGCCACGTACACCACCATGTCGCCGGCCTTCGTGATCTGGTCGGCGCTGTCCTTCTCGGGGCCGGGCATGCGCATCGCCTCGTCAGCCGTGAGCAGGTTGCGCGCGACTTCCTGCACCGTGCGCGAGACGTTGGACTCCATGAAGGCCACACGCTTGCCGCTGACCGTGATGGCCTCCTTGAGCACGGTGGTCTGCCCGGTCTGCCGCGACAGGTACTCCGCCGTCTCGACCCGGTTGGGCGGGAAGGCGCACTGCACGTGGCAGTTCGAGCTGATCGTCTCGCTCGGCCCGTAGCCCAGCTGAGGGTGGCGAAGCTGCGTGATGTCCTGGATCACCAGGAAGGCCTTGATGCCGTAGCCGGCCATCCACGACAGCGCGTCCTCGAGGATCGGCAGCCTGCGGAAGGCCGTGAGCTCGTCCAGCATCATCAGCAGCTTGTGCTTGTAGCTGGGCTTCGGACGCCCCTGCTCGAAGCCGATCTTGTCGGCCAGCAGCCGTATCGTCATCGTGATCAGCAGCCGCAGCAGCGGGCGCAGCCGCTCCTTGTCGCTGGGCTGGGTGACCAGGTACAGGCTCACCGGGCTGTCGTGGTGCATCAGGTCCCTGCTGCGGAAGTGGCTGTCCGCGACGTTGCGGGCCACAACCGGATCGCGGTACAGCGACAGGTAGCTCTTGAGCGTGGACAGCACCGAGCCGGCTTCCTCTTCGTGCCGGTCAAGCTGGTCGCGCGCCGCGGCGCCGACTACCGGGTGCACCTCGCCGTCGAGGTGGTGGTACTGCGTCATCTCCACCCACAGCTCGGCCGTCGCGCGCTCCGGGTCGGCCAGCATGTGGTCCACCACCGGCAGTGACGCGCGCGGGCCGTCGCCGTTCCTTGCCCGGTACAGGGCATGCAGGATGACCCCTTGCAGCAGGGCAAAGCTGGTCTTCTGCCAGTGCGACTCCAGCCCCTTGCCATCGGGATCCACGATCATCTGCGCGATGTTCTGGACGTCCCCGACTTCGTGCTCGGTCCCGAGACGCACCTCGTCCAGCGCATTCCAGTGCGCGCTGTCCAGCGCAGCCGGCTCGAACTTCAGCACCTTGTTGCCGGCGAAGAGCTTTCGCCAGCCCGAGGTCAGCTCCCACAGTTCGCCCTTGAGGTCCGTGATGAAGGCGCTCTTGACCCAGGAAAGCAGCGTCGGGATCACCAGGCCCACGCCCTTGCCGGACCTGGTAGGGGCGTAGCACAGGATGTGTTCCGGCCCGGTGTGGCGCAGGTAGCGCAGCACGCCCTGCTTGTCGATCCAGCCGCCCACGTAGCAGGCCAGGGCTGACGGCGGCGGCAGCTTGTGCATCCTCTCGCGCCAGCTCCGTGCCTCGCGTGGCAGCAGGCCTGCTGCCTGAATGTCCTTCAGCGTGGCCCAGCGGGCACTGCCGTGCATGTACTGGTTGCCCGTGGGCCGGCTGGCCTCGACCATCTTCACAACCATGGTGGCGACCAGGCCGCCCGCGGCCACCATCGCGCCGACGCTACCCGAAGTCATCAGCTGCTGCGGGTAGACCTCGCTCCACTTCGCGGCCCAGCCCAGCACGTGCCAGGGCAGGTACACGTGGCCCACGCTCATCCCGAGGCTGGCGTGGTAGTCGAAGGTATGGGCGAAGTGCTGCGTGGCTGCCCACAAGCCACCCGCCAGCGAGGCGGTGCCCATGATGGGCACCAGCTTGCCACGGGTCCTGCGGCGCTGGCGCACCTGCGGCCCGACGGCAGGGTTGTTCACTGTCATGGAGCGGGTCATCGGCTTCGTCCTCTGGAATGGCTCGCAGCCAGCGAGCCCGTGGGGGTGACGGTGATGGATTGCCCGATGGATACGGACTTCAGCCGCCGGGCAGTTGTGAAGTCAACTGGCATCACCAGGACCGCATCGCCGCGGTCGAGCAGGGCCAGCATGCAGCCATCGACGCTGCGCAGGCCTGCGAAGGAAAGGGGCTGCCTGGTCGGGCTGTAGCGCACGTGCCTGGGCACGTCGATGCCGCGCGCGCGCTTGCCCTCGCGCTCCTCGATGTAGCTGTCCGCGGCGGCGTAGGCCTGCGGCGCCAGCTTCGCGCCGGGTATCGGCCAGGCGGGGGCGGCTGGCGCTGGCCGTGGCGCCGTCGGCGCACGCACGCCCACGCCGGCGCCGGTGCGCAGCCGCGCCTCGGCCTTGGGCGGGGCCTTCGATCCCGGGCGGCCCACGGGCGGGCGGCTTACTCCTCCGTCTCTTCCTGCCCGATCCACGGGCCGTCGCAGTGCGTCAGCTGCCTGGGCTCCTTGTTGCTCCACACCGTGACGTACATCACCCGGCAGTAGCAGCTCACGTCCTGCTCGCTGGCCTGCCACATCGCGTTCGGACAGGTCTGGCACACGGTGACGGGATCGGGGCGGCGCACCCTTGGGAGCGCCGCCAGGGTTGGGCTTTCGACCGTGGGCATGGCGGGCAGCGCCAGCCGCGTCAGCTCCAGATCGGGCGGCTCGGGCAGGGCGGCCATCGTCTCGTTGATCAGGTCCTCGTCGCTCATCCGTTCCATGAGGGGGCTCCTTGCGCATCAGGGCCTGGCGCTGCCGCTCAAGGCCGGGGTCGGTGAAAGTGACCGGCAGCGCCAGCTCTGCCGCCGCACGCACCACGGCCGCACGGAATCGCTGGGAGCCGCTGACAGTGATGCGGTCGCCGTAGCGCTGGCGGGCCAGCTTCAGCGCCGCCTGCACCGCGTCCTGGTCGGCCGCACGCGAGACCTGCAGCCGCTGGCCGTCATCGCGCACGGCGCTGGCGCCGGCCCGGTAGACGACAGTGCCGGCCTTGGTGACGTTCTCGACTTCAGGGCTGGCGCCGGTGGACTCGGTCAGGCCTTGCGCGCGCACGGTGTGGCCGCGCAGATTCGAGGCCTTGGCCTTGGCCTTGGCCCTGGCCCGCAGCACCGCCAGCGCCTCGCTGTTGCCCTTCACGGCCTCGGCCTTGAGCCAGTCGGCCCAGGCTTGGTGCTGGTGGTCCTTCAGGATCGCCGCGCGTTCCGCTTCGTAGGCGCGGTAGATAGCCTGCAGCCTCTGGCGCATCTGGAAACTCGCGGTGGCGTAGACGAGGCGCTTGTCGATGCCCTTGCCGTCAGAAAGCCGGATCGCGGCACGCTGCAGCGCATAGGCCCGCTTCGCCGCCGCCAGTGCCTCGGCCTTGCGCCTGCGGGCAACGCCCATGGCTGCAGCCCGCTGGTCGCCCACAGCTTCCCGCTGCGCGCGGTAGCGGGCGTAGAGCTCGGTGGTGTCCACGCGGCTGCGCACCGGTCCCTTGCGGTAGGACTTGCTCGCCCAGGGCCGCACCAGGCCCACCGGTGCCTGGAAGGCGCCCAGCCTGGCTTCCAGGGCCTTCTTCGACAGGCCGCGGTCCACGGTGCTGGCCTTCACGAAGGTGCCGTCCTGGGAGGCGAAGACCAGCCCGGCGCCGCACTCGCGCAGCCCCAGCCCGTGGTCGGCCAGCACGTGGTGCAGCTCCTGCCAGGTGGCGGCCGTATGCACGAGGTCCCGGCACTCGCGCCGCACCCAGCTCATGAGGCTCTCGACGGCTGCGTGCTGCTCCATGTCGGCCGCCTTGCCCTCGCCAACACCGCGTCGCGGAATGTGGTTGTCCGCCTTCAGTCCGCACTCGCGCTCCAGCCGCTCGCACATCACGGCCAACGTCCTGTAGGCGAGGTAGGGCTCCTTCAAGGTCAGCCGCTGCGGGTGGACCTTGTTGATGGCGATGTGCACGTGCAGGTGGTCGGTGTCGTGGTGGACGACACTGATCCGCTGGTGTCCTTCGAAGCCCAGCGCGCTGCACAGCCGCTCCTCAATGGCCACCAGCGTTTCGGGCGTGGGGTTCTCTCCGGCCTGGAAGCTCACCAACAGGTGGTAGGTGAGATCCGATTGCGCCCGGGTGTTGAGCTGCTGCACGGCCAGCATCTCGCTCACGGCCGCGCCCAGCGTCGCGGCCTCGCAGTGGGTGATGCGGATGTTTCCGACGCGCTCGGTCAAGCCTTGCTGGTCGGTGAGATACCCCACCAACACCGCCATGCTGCTCTTACGCAGCACGCGCATCGGGACGTGCTTGGCAATCACGAATTTTCAGCCGCTGAAGGATCGATCCGGCAGCGCCCCTAGATCGCCACCCAGGCCAGCACCAGCGCGGCCACCAGCGTCATGAGGCCGCCGCCCAGGTTGATCAGGGCCACCTGCCGCACGTGCCTGAGGTGGGCGGCTGTCTGGTGGGCGTGCGTGCGGACCAGGGCCTGCAGCCCCGTGGACGTTTCCGCCGCGCATTGCTGGGCTGCCGCCGTCATCGCCTCCCGGCTCGTCTCCAGCGCCGCCTGCAGCGCCTTCTCGGCCTGGACGCGCGCGCTCTCGCCGCTGCGCTTGGCAATGGCTTCCAGCTCGGACTTGAAAGCGTCGAGCAGCTGGCGCTGCTGCTCCTCGCCGGCGGCCAGCAGGTGCTCGTTGATCGTCAGCAGCATGAGGACCGGGTCGTCGCGGGTAAGCCCGACGCCGTGCCGGGCTGCGATCTCCCGGATCACGTGCTCGATGCGGTCGCCCGCGGCTATCACAGCACCGCCGCGCCGTCGAGCTGACGGAAGAGCTGGTCGCGCACAATCTTCAGCCGCTGCCGCGTCATCAGCGGCACCGCGGCCGTGCCCAGCGTTTCCTCGAACGTCCTGCGCGCCTGCAGCATGTCGCTGAGGTCGCGCCCGTAGGTCTCTCCCTTGAGAGCCGGAATCTGCACCAGCGCCGACACCCGCGCCTTGTTCGTGGTGTAGGCCTTCATCGCCTCGAAGGGCTTGCCGTCTTCGCTCGCCACCGGCCCGAAATACGGGTTGAGCCACACGATGAACAGACAATCGGCCGGGAACTGCGTGGCGAGCTGCGCGAACCCCGACACCGTGTCCACCAGGGCCTGCCCACCCGTGACCACCGTGTGGACCACCAACTCATGGCCCAGGCCCCTGAGCAGTGCCGGCACCTCGTTCGAGACGAGGTAGTGCGACAGCGGCACAAAGGAGCTGGCGCCGTTGTCCACAATGACGTCGCCCTGCGCAGTAGCGAGCAGCTCCACCATCGAGTCGAAGCGGCGCGTGTCGATCTCGTCGCCGGCCAGCAGCTCCACCCGCCTGACGTCCAGCGTCTTGTAGCCGGCGAAGGTGGCGTTGACCGGGTCGGTGTCGATGCACAGCGGGTTGTGCCCCTTGGCCTGCTTGTACTGAGCTAGCATGGCCGCCACCATCGACTTGCCCACGCCACCCTTGCCTTGCAGGATAAGGTTGATCTTGCTCATCAGAAAAGCTCCTTCGGGTCGGCGGCCGCCGTGAAGCTGAAGCCCGGCACGGTCGTGTCCGTGCGTCGTGGCTCGGCCCGGGGCGGTGCAGAGGAACCAGGGGATGGTGATGGAGCCGAGAGAGGAGGCTCAGGCGCTATTGGCGCATGGCGCCTGACGTGCTTGCGCACGTACCGCAGAAACGTGTCGTAGCGGAAACCCAGCCGCTGCGTCTCATGCAAGTGGCGCCAGATCGTCGTGAGCGGGAAGCCGGCTGCAAGGGCTGCCTCCACGTCGTCACGCACGGCCAGGAAGGCCACCGCGTTCGCGTCCTGACCGTGTCTCTTTGGCGGCTGAGCCTGCACCCAGGCAGCCAATTCGCCGAGGTAGGAGGTTGGCGCTTTTGGCATGGCTACCGCCCCTGCGTGCCCTGCAAGTGCTTGTGCATCGCTGTAGTTCCGGGGTGCAAATCGCTGAAGTAGCGCTGTATCGACGCATCCGCGCCGAAACATCGCTGAAGAAGCCGCATCGCCTTACTGAAGGCAACCGTTCGTCATAGGCTACACATAACAGCGAGACTTTGCCGCAAGACCATGCGGTGAGCCGTACATAGCCTACCGTGCCGCAGTGCTTGTTCCGAATGGCAAATTGCGGGCAGGATAGGTGAAGTTGGCTAACCGGCGAGCCGGCCAGCCAACTTCACTTGGCCTTGCTCGCTGCACTCGACGGCATCCTGCTCTGCGATGCATGGGCGGCTTGCGCTGACAAGACCGAGGACGAAGCGTGACGACGGATGGACGGAAGAAACTGCGCTATCAGCACTTGCGCGTGCCGGTGCTACCGCAGGAGAAGGCGGCGATCGAAGCCCTGGCGAAGCAGGCGCACAAGCCCGTGGCGCGCTACCTGCGCGAAGTGGGGCTGGGGTACAAGCTGCACAGCGCCGTGGACTTGGAGGCCGTGGGCAGGCTGGCGAAGGTCAACGGTGACCTCGGCCGGTTGGGTGGGCTGCTGAAGCTGTGGCTGGCCGGAGATGGCCGCACGGCACGCTTCACGCCAGCCACGGTGGAGGTCTTGCTGGAGCGGATCGCTGCGCAGCAGGAAGAACTCGCAAGGGTGATGCAGGAGATAGTCACGGCCCGCCGAGGAGCCTGATCCAGAATCAACGGGCGCTGGGTTTGGCCGGCTGCATGTCGAAGCTGGCGCGGCCCTGGCGGTTGTAGGAGACGGTGAGCCGACCTCCGAGCGGAGGCGGGCGATCAAAAGCGCCCAAGTCGTGCTTGACGAGTCCGGCATCCGTCTGCACGTACACCTGAAGATCGTCCACGTGAACGACGATGCCTGCGGCTGGCTTGGATCGATCTGCCTCGGCAGCCTCGAACAGGTGGTAGAGGCCGGGGCGCACCCCGCGGGCTTTGTCGACCTTCTCGATGTTCCAGTCGTCACCGGCCAGGACCTGGAGGACCCGGTGGCCGTTCAAGACCACCAGACGGCGCTTCGGGGGCTGCTCAACCTTCATGGACGCTCACCAATCGAACTGCAACTTTTGCAAGGTCCACTTCTACTTCCTCCTGCTCATTGGTGAGGTAGCAGACCCACGCCCGGCCAGGAGCCGTCGGACGGCGCGTGGTGAGCAGACGCGCGGTGCGGTTACCCACGGCGACTTCTATCCACGCGCGGTGCATGCGCTCGCTGGCCTTGTCGGGCGGCGGGAAGCGCGTGGGTTCCGCCGAGACATCTTCGGCCGCCACCAGCTCGACGGCTGAGGCAGGGGCTGGCGCAGCCAGTTGCCTGATCTCCTCAAGGTACTCGCGCAGCCCTCTGACGGTGCCGCGGGTGATCTCCTGTTCCTTGTTCTCGATCCAGGCGGCCACCTGGGTGGGGTACCGCTGCAGCGCGACCACCAGCTCGTGTATCACCGTGACGTCCTTGACGCGGCCAGAGTCAAAAGCCTGGGCGATGGGGTCGGGCAGATCCAGCAGGATGACGTGCTGCGTGACAAAGGCGTTCGACTTCCCCAGCTCGCGCGCAATGTCGGTCTTGCGCTTGCCGCGTGCCAGTTCCTGGCCGATGAAGTCCGCGATTTCCCGGGCCGTTAGATCTTCGCGTTGAAGGTTCTCGATGACCTGATCCACGCGCTCGAAATCGTTGTCGATGAAGGCCTTCACCGTGGCAAGGCCAGCCATGTGGCACGCACGCCAGCGGCGCTCGCCGTGGTTGATGAAGTAGCGCCCCGGCTCGTTGGGGTTGACGCGTACTGATATGGCCTGCTTCTGTCCACGGGCCTTGATCGAATTGGCAAGCTCGGTGAGCTTCTCCGGGGTGTAGCCTGGATTCTTGGCGCGGCGCGGTTGGTTGGGGTCCGGGGTCACCGCGTCCAGCGGCAGCTCCAGCGGAGCACCGCTCGGTACTGCAGCCGCAACGCTGCCTGTCAGCCTGGAAGGTCTTCCAGGCTTCTCGGATCCAGCCGTCGCGGCCCGCTTCGTTGGCTTCGTCGGCGTCTTTACAGCCATCCAGCATTCTCCCTCTGTCCCAAAGCGCGCCCGGTCAAGGGCCGCTTTTTCTCGGTCCTCATTACCATGGTTTATTTTTGGTTCCTGCAATTTTCCACGACCTGGCGCGGCAGCTCGCCATAGGCCAACCACCAACTCAGAAAGGTGAGCAGGATGAAGCAGCCCAGGGCCGTGAACCAGTGACCGATCACAAAAAACACAAGAATCATCAGGGCGAGCCCCCAGCGGATCACCGGCCAGAGAAGCATTACCGCCATGAACACGAACTCCAGCGGGTCGGCCTTGTGAGGAGTCTTGGCCATCGGTTCTCCTTGACGGCAAGCGTAGCCTGGGCCGCATGCTCGTTCAATGGACTACATGGCTGTAAAACTATGCTTCGTCGGCAAGACGCGGTCACGTCTCGTCACATCGGTTAATCGAAAACTTCCACCAAAAACGCTTCAGCGGCTGAAACGGAGGGCGCATTGCTTGAATACATCATTTTCTTGACCAACGTCCTGCAGTGCCTTGAGGAGCAAGGCAAGTCCAAACACGACCTGTCCCGTGACTCAGGCGTGTCCGTCTCGTTCATCTCGGACCTCACCACGGGCCAGGGCAACCCTTCACTCAAGGTCATGGCAAAGATCGCTGCCGCACTCGACGTGCCGCTTGCGTTTCTGCTCGAGCGCTGCGACCTTCCCCCAGGCGTCCAGGAGCTGCTGGCTGAACACAAACCGCTTTCCAGTGTCCCGCAGGGCTTCCAGCGGGTGTCCCTTGTTCTCACGGACTACCAAGC
>JAEYPG010000552.1 GCA_023410975.1 Pseudomonadota bacterium | reverse complement strand
GGGCGCTGCTGCAGGCACTGGCGATCGCGCAGTCGCGCATCCGCCTCGCCTTGGGCCCGGCCGAGAAGCCCGGCCCCGCCCTGCTGCGCGCGCTCTATCAGGCCGCCTGGCGCGGCGTGGACGTGCAGCTTCTGCTGTCGCGCCCGGGCCGGGCACTGGCGCTGCTGCAGCGCGCCGGCGCCGAGTGCCGGCTGCAGGGCGCCACGCCGGGACAGGTCCGGGGCGGCTGGCCGCTGGCGCCACCGGTGGACAGGCCCTCTCTCGCCCCGGCGCTGGTGGTGGTGGACGGCCTCTGGGCCGCGTTGGGCACGCCGCGCCTGTGCGACGAGCCCGCGCCGGTGCTGCTGGACCCGGAGGCAGGGGCGGAGTTCGAGCTGCAGTTCAAGCGGCGCTTCGATGCGGCGGGTGCGGGCGTGATGGGATGAGGCGCACGTCATGACGCCCGGGCTGCGGGTCCCCAGCGGGAACGGTATCTGCTGAAACGCCAGCACCGCCGCTACCGACTCGACCGCCGTGCGCATCGCCTACGTGACCGAGACCTACCCGCCGGAGCTCAACGGCGTGGCCCTGACGACGGAGCGCACGGTGCGGTTCCTGCGCGACGCCGGCCACGACGTGCAGCTCATCCGTCCCCGCCAGCGCGGCGAAGCGCCGCGGGACGACGGGCAGGAGTGGCGCACCCTGGGGCTGCCCATCCCGATGTACCCCGCACTGCGCTTCGGCGTGGCGCGCCGCGCGAGCTTCATCGAGCGCTGGCAGGCCCAGCGGCCTCACATCGTGCACGTGGCCACGCCCGGGCCGCTGGGGCATGCGGCGGTGCATGCCGCGCGGCGGCTGAACCTGCCCGTCACCACCGACTTCCGCACCAACTTTCACCACTACAGCCGCTATTACCGGCTGGGCTGGGCCGAGCCGCTGATCGCCGCGTGCCTGCGCCGCTTCCACAACGAGGCCAGCTGCAGCTTCGTGCCCACCCAGGCGCTGGCACGGCAGCTGCGGCAGGGCGGCTTCCACCGCGTGGAGGTGCAGGGACGCGGCGTGGACACGCAGCTCTTCACGCCCGAGCGCCGCAGCGCCGGGCTGCGCGCGCGCTGGAACGCGGCCGATCCGCACCAGGTGGTGATGCTCTACGTGGGCCGGCTCGCGGCGGAGAAGAACGTGCTGCTGGCGCTGCGCGCGTTCCAGGCCGCACGGCGTCTGCGTCCGCTCACGCGCATGGTGGTGGTGGGCGACGGCCCGCTGCGCGCGCGGCTGGAGCGCGATTTCCCGGCAGCGGAGTTCGTGGGCCCGATGCAGGGCGAGGCGCTGGCGGCCCATTACGCCAGCGCCGACCTGTTCCTCTTCCCCAGCCAGAGCGAAACCTTCGGCAACGTGACGCTGGAGGCGCTGGCCAGCGGGCTGGCGGTGGTGGCCGTCGACCTGGCTGCCGCATCGCAGCACATCAGCCACGGCGCCAGCGGCCTGCTGGTGCCGCCCGATGACGAGGAGGCTTTCATCCGCACCGCCATCCGGGCCGCGGAGATGGGCGAGCTGCTGGCGCCGATGCGCCACGCGGCGCGCCAGGCCGCGCTGCAGGCTGGCTGGGAGCAGGTGCTCGGCCGCTTCGAGCAGCGCCTGGCGCAGATCGCGCTGCTGCCCTTGCCGGCGCGGCTGCCCCATGTGGCCATGGCCTGAAGCCAGCCGCGCGCGCTGGCTGGAAATCGACCGCCAATGGGCCCGGCGCCTGCATCGCGGCGCCGAGCGGGTGCTGCTGCTGCGGCTGCTGGTCGTGGCGAGCCGCCTGGGCGACGGCGGCCTGTGGTACGCGTTGATGCTGGTGCTGCCCTGGCTGGGCGGCAGCCCCGACGGGCTGGTGTGCACGCTGCAGATGGGCGCGGCAGGCGTCTTCAACGTGGTGCTGTACCGCTGGGCCAAGCTGCGCACCGGGCGCGAGCGGCCCTGCGTGGACTGCCCCGACATCCGCGCCTGCGCCAAGGCGCTGGACCGCTACAGCTTTCCCAGCGGCCACACGCTGCACGCGGTGAGCTTTTCGCTGCTGCTGAGCTGGCACTACGCCGCCTGGGCCCCGCTGGCCTGGAGCTTCACGGCGCTGGTGGCGGCCTCGCGCGTGGTGCTGGGCCTGCACTACCCCAGCGACGTGCTCGCCGGTGCGCTCACCGGCTTCGTGACGGCGGGGGCCCTGCTGGCGCTGTGGCCGTGGTGAAGGATGCTCCCGCCCGGCTGGTTGCGCGCTCCACCGTCTGGCCAGCCGCTCAGCCGTGCGCAGCCTTCCACGCCCTGAACCACCCCAATCCCTGGGACGTCCCCGCCCGCGGCCGGTACTCCGCGCTGGCGAAGCCCTGGTAGCCCAGCTCGTCGATCAGCCCGAACAGCGCCGGGAAATCCAGCTCGCCGCTCTCGGGCTCGTGCCGGTCCGGCACGCCGGCGAACTGGATGTGGCCGACACGGCCCGTGGGCAGCCAGCGGCGCAGGTGGCCTGCCACGTCGCCCTCGGTGAGGTGGCAGTGGTAGAGGTCGAACTGCACCCGCACGAAGCCGTCGTGCACCTGCTGCGCAATGCGGTGCGCGTCCTCCTGCGTGCGCAGCAGGTAGCCCGGCACGTCGCGCGGGTTCAGCGGCTCGATCAGGATTTCAAAAGCGTGCTCCGCGCAGAACTGCGTGGCCCAGCGCAGGTTGTCCAGCAGCGTCGCCTCCATCGCCTCGCGCGGCAGCCCTTCGGGCATGAGGCCGCTCATGACGTGAACGCGCGGGCAGCGCAGCGCCTTGACCCAGGGCAGCACCTGCTCGGTGAAGCCGCGGCGGAACTCCTGCACGCGATCGGGCAGCGCCGCGATGCCGCGCTCGCCCGCGTCCCAGTCGCCCGGCGGGGCGTTGAACAGCACCTGCCGCAGCCCGTGGCGCCGCAGCCGCCCGGCCACCTCGGCCGGGTCGAAGGCGTAGGGGAACAGGCACTCCACCGCCTCGAAGCCGTCGGCCGCTGCGGCCTCGAAGCGGTCGAGGAAGGCGTGTTCCGTGTACATCAGCGAGAGGTTGGCGGCGAAGCGGGGCAAGGCGGTCCTCCGGGTGCGGGATCTACGGGCAAGCCCGCATTCTCCGGCGCCGCCGTGGGCCGCCCGTTTGCACCGGGCCGGGGACTGCCTACGATCGAACGTCCGGACGGCCGCGCCGTCTGCTGCACAAGGAGGTGACCATGGACCGAAAGCTGCACCTGCTGGAGACCTTCAGCGCCCGCGATTCGCAGGGCAAGAGCTACAAGGTCAAGGGCTACGAGCACATGCTGCGCGAGGACCTGTTCGTCGGTGCCGAGGAGCACTGGGAGCCCACCGGCCAAGCCGAGTACCGCCTGGACTCCGGCGAGCCGCTGGACGTGCTGCCCGACGGCTCGATGCGCATCCACGGCAGCGACGTGGTGCTCACGCGGCAATGACGCGCCGCTGAACCAGAGAGCGAAAGCCCGGCACCGCCGGGCTTTTTGCTGCCCGCGCCGCGCCTCAGGGCCGGGGCAGCCGCCCCGCCACCTCGCGCAGCAGCAGCGGCTGCCGCCCCTCCTCCAGCGCCCGCGCCAGCAGGCCCAGCCAGCAGCGGCGCACCGCCGGGTACACC
>JAEYPG010000515.1 GCA_023410975.1 Pseudomonadota bacterium | reverse complement strand
GCATGGCGGCCACGGCCTCCTGCGCCACCGCCGCCACCGCCTCCGGACGGCTGTGCAGCTCGGTGCGCAGCACCGCGCGCGCCAGCCGCGTGGCCGTCTCGGCCACGGCCTGCGCCATCGTGTCCTCCAGGGCCTGGAACTGCGTGTCGATGGATTGCAGCAGCGTGCCCACCTGCGCTTCCAGCTGCGCGGCGTGCTGCCGCTTGAAGTTCTCCAGCGCCGACAGGCCCTCGCGCAGGCCCTCCTCGTGGCCCTGGCGCCGGCCCTGGGCGATGCCTTCCTCCAGCGCCGCCGCCCGCGCGGCCTCCAGCAGCATCTCGTGCTCTGCGGCGCTGATGTCAGGGCACGGCGCCGGCTCGGGCGGCTCGACCGGGGCGGGCGGCTCGAAACTGCCCGGCATCCAGGCCGTGAAGCCGTGCAGCTCCTCGCGCGGGATGAATCGCGCGTACAGGCTGCCCGGGCGCGGCCGGCGGTCAGACGAACTGGTCATCGGCGCCGGCGCTCAGCAGGATCGTGCCTTCGTCGGCAAGGCGGCGCATGGTCTTGATCATGTCCTTCTGCTGCGCCTCGACCTCCGACAGCCGCACCGGGCCGCGGGCCTCCAGCTCGTCCTTGAGCATTTCCGCGGCGCGGCTGGACATGTTCCTGAAGATCTTGTCGCGCAGCTCCGGCGAGGCGCCCTTGAGCGCCACCACCAGCGCGCTGGACTGCACTTCCTTGAGCAGCGCCTGCATGCCGCGGTCATCGATCTTGATCAGGTCGTCGAAGGTGAACATGTTGTCCATGATCTTCTGCGCCAGGTCCGCGTCCGCCTCGCGGATGTAGTCCAGCACCGCCGTCTCGGCCGAGCCGCCGAGCATGTTGATGATCTCCGCGGCGGTCTTGACGCCGCCCAGGCTGGCCGCGCGCGTGGCGCGGTCGCCACCGGCGAGCACCCGCCCCATGACGTCGTTGAGGTCCTTGAGCGCGCTGGGCTGGATGCCGTCGAGCGTGGCGATGCGCACCAGCACCTCGTTGCGCTGGCGGTCGGGGAAGCACTTGAGCACCCCGCTGGCCTGGTCGAAGTCCAGGTGCACCAGGATGGCCGCCACGATCTGCGGATGCTCGTTGCGCAGCAGCTCCGCCACCGAGGGCGCTTCCATCCACTTCAGGCTCTCGATGCCGGTGATGTCGCTGGACTGCATGATCCGGTCGATCAGCAGGTTGGCCTTGTCGTCGCCCAGCGCGCGGCGCAGCACGCCCTTGACGTACTCGTCGTTGTCCGGCACGAGCAGGCTGTGGCTGTTGGCCTCCTGCGCGAAGCGGCGCAGCACGCCGTCCAGCCGCTCGCGCGACACCGGTTTCATGCGCGTGATGGTCTCGCCCAGGCGCTGCACTTCCTTGGGGGCGAGCTGCTTGAATACCTCTGCCGCCTCTTCCTCGCCCAACGTCATGAGCAGGATCGCGGCGTCTTCCAGGCCTTGTTCGTCCATCCCGGATCAGCCTTCCTTGTTGAACCAGCCGCGCAGGATGTTGGCCACCACGGCAGGGTTGGAGCGGGCCAGCGCGCGCATCTGGTCGACCGTCGCGGTGTTGTTCTCGTCGGACAGCAGCATCGGCGCGGCCTGTCCGGCCAGGGCCATGTTGTCGTCGGGCACGGGCAGCAGCTGCGGGTCGTCCACCACGGCATCGAGCTGCGATCCCGGCGGCGGCAGTGCCGTCGGCGGGGGGGCGGGCTGGCGCAGCGCCGGCCGCACCAGGCCCAGCAGCAGCATCAGCGCCACGAGGGTCAGCGCCGCGGGCATGCCCGCGCTGCGCAGCAGCTCCATCACCCAGGGCTGCTGCCACAGCGGCAGGCTGTCGGCGGGGTCCACGGCATCGACGTGGAACGGCGCGCTGACCACGCGCACCGAGTCGCCCCGCTCCTTGTTGAAGCCGATGCTTTCCTGGACCAGCGCGGTGAGCTGGTCCAGCTCCTCCTGCGTCGCCGCCACGGGGGTGGTCTTGCCCTTCGCGTCCACGACGCTGCGGTGGTTGACGACCACCGCGGCCGTGAGCCGCTTGACCAGGCCGGTGGCGTTGCGCGTCACGCGCACGGTCTTGTCGAGCTCGTAGTTGACGACGTTCTCGCGCTTGGCGCCCAGGCCTGCACCCGTCCCGGAGTTGGGCTGCGTGGGCTGCAGCGGCGCGGAGGCGCCGTTGATGGGCGCGTTGGGCGCGACGGGCGGCTGGTTGCTCAGCGCACCGGGCACGCCCATGGGGGGCGGGGTGCCGCCGTTGCCGGTGACCTCGCTGCTGTGCATGCTGCGCACCGCCGCGGGCTCGCTGCCCTGGTTGGGCCTGTATTGCTCGGCAGTGGACTCGGTCTGCGAGAAGTCCAGCTCCGCCGTCACCGAGGCGCGCAGGTTCTGCGCCCCGACCAGCGGCTCCAGGATGTCCACCAGGCGCTGCTGCAGCCCGCGCTCGACCTGGCGCACGTAGGCCAGCTGCTGCGCGTCCAGGCCGCCCTGCGCCCCCGCGCCCTCCGGGCCCGACAGCAGCGTGCCGCTCTGGTCCAGCACGCTCACCGCCTTGGGATTCATCTCCGGTACCGAGGAGGCCACCAGGTGCACGATGCCCGCGATCTGCGTGCGGTCCAGGCTGTGACCCGGGCGCAGCGTCAGCAGCACCGAGGCGCTGGGCTTTTGCTGCTCGCGGAAGAAGCCCGTCTGCTGCGGCAGCGCCAGGTGCACCCGCGCCGCCTCCACCGCGCCCAGCGACATGATCGAGCGGGTGAGCTCGCCTTCCAGGCCGCGCTGGAAGTTCGTGCGCTCCTGGAACTGCGTCTGCCCGAAGCGGGCGGTGTCCATCAGCTCGAAGCCGGCGACGCTGCCCTTGGGCAACCCGGCCGAGGCGAGCTTGAGCCGCGCGTCGTGCACCTTGTCGGCCGGCACCAGCAGGGTGCCGCCTTCGCCATGCCGGTACGGCACGTTCATCTGTGCCAGTTGCGCCACCACGGCGCCGCCGTCCTTGTCCGACAGCCCCGTGAACAGCACCCGGTAGTCGGGCTCGCGGCCCCACAGCAGCAACGCCACCAGCACCGCCAGCAGCCCGGCGGCACCGACACCCAGCATCAGTTTGTTGCGCGGCGGCAGTGCCGCCAGGCGCGCAAAGCGCTTGGGCACAGGCGTCGCCGCGGCCGTGTCGACGGCCGGCTGCTGCGGGTTGACGGGAACGATGGCTTGATCCATGGCGGCGCGACGGGCAGGACGCGGGGCAGGGTGCAGGACAGGGTCGCAATTCTTGTCGCCCCCGGCGCCGGGCCATCGGCCGATGAAGGCGGCAAAGCCGGCTCACTTCGCTTCACCGCGACCGCACGGCCCCTCCTAGAGTCACAGCCATTCTGGGGCTAGCACGTCCACTGCTGGCGCGCTGTGAGTGCCTGTTTCTAGACGTGTCCCGCGCTTTTCCTTTGCCGATATATGGATCTCAAGCTCAAACCCTTCGATTTCGCCCAGGCCGCAGCCCGCGCCGGCCTGCAGACCGACGGCCAGCCGCTGCGCGGCGCGCAGGCGCCCGAGGGCGGCGGCTTCGCGCTGGCCATGAAGCAGGCCCTGGAGTCGGTAAGCGCCTCCCAGAACGAGGCGCGGGACCTGCAGCGCGAGGTGCAACTGGACAACCCTGCGGTGAGCATTGAGCAGACCATGGTCGCGATGCAGAAGGCGCAGATCGGCTTCCAGGCCACGCTCACCGTGCGCAACCGGCTGGTGCAGGCCTACAGCGACATCATGAACATGCCGGTGTAAGTGCCTGGATGTGAATGCCGTCCGTCCTTTGCGCGCCGAGCACGCGATTCATCGAAGCGCATGCGCAAGCGCTCAAGTTCACCAGTCGGCTGCCGATAGACATACGAGAAACGTCTCGATACCACATTGAGGCGACAAGCGCCTGCCGCAACCAACAGCGGTGCGGCAGGCGCCAGTTTTCATCCACTTCATGACCCTTCGGGGAAATCCGCCCGCGTCCGTCGCAGGTCCGGACGGCAGCGCTTGTTCGAGGAAAGCACATGGCCACCATCATCAATTTGCTCAACACCACGCAAATTGCAGCGCTGACCACGGCACAGGTTGCCGCACTGACGACGGAAGACTGGCGTACCTTCTCCACGGACCAGATCGTGGCGTTGACCACGGCGCAAGTCCCGGCCATCGGCACGCTGGCCGTGAGCGTATTGACGTCGGATCAGCTCAACGCACTGGAAAGCGCTGATCTGCGCGCGCTGAGCACGGCGGCGATCCGGACGCTGAGTTCGGCACAGCTTGCGGCGCTGGGTTCGGACCAGCTCGACAAGCTCACGACCGCGCAGACAGCGGCGCTGTCCTCGGCACAGATCGCGTCCTTGGGTACGGCGGATCTTGCTGCACTGACCACGGCGCAGTTCGCCGCGCTGAGCACGGCGCAGGTGGGTGGAATCACCACGGCACAGCTCGCCGGCTTGGGTACGGCCAGCCTCAACGCGCTGGGCACGGCGCAGTTCGCCGCGCTGAGCACCAAGCAGGTGGCGGCACTGACGACGGCGCAGGTCGACAAGCTCGAGAGCGCGGACCTGCGCGCGCTGGGCACGGCGGCGGTCAAGGCGCTGACGACGGCGCAGCTCGCGGCGCTGGGCAGCGACCAGCTGGGCCAACTGACGACGGCACAAGTGGCGGCGCTGACGACGGCGCAGCTCGCCAGCCTGGGCACGGCCGACCTCAACGCGCTGGGCACGGCGCAGTTCGCCGCGCTGAGCACGGCGCAGGTGGCGGGGCTGACGACGGCGCAGGTGGCGGCGCTGGAGACGGCGGACCTGGCGGCGCTGAGCACGGCGGCGGTGGCGGTGCTGGGCACCGCGGGGCTGGCGGGGCTGTCCACGGC
>JAEYPG010000503.1 GCA_023410975.1 Pseudomonadota bacterium | reverse complement strand
TCGCGCCGGTGACGCTCTATTACTACCTGTTCCTGGCGCTGGTGGTGCTGACGGTGGTGATCTGCCACCGGCTGGAGAACTCGCGCATCGGCCGCGCCTGGATGGCCATCCGCGAGGACGACGTGGCGGCCAAGGCCATGGGCATCAACGTGCGCAACATGAAGCTGCTGGCCTTCGCCATGGGCGCGACCTTCGGCGGCGTCTCGGGCTCGATGTTCGCGGCCTTCCAGGGCTTCATCTCGCCCGAGTCCTTCTCGCTGATGGAGTCGGTGATGATCGTGGCGATGATCGTGCTGGGCGGCATCGGCCACATTCCCGGCGTGATCCTGGGCGCGGTGGCGCTCTCAGCCTTGCCGGAGATCCTGCGCTACGTCGCGGGCCCGCTGCAGGAGGCCACGGGCGGCCGCCTGGACGCCGCCATCCTGCGCCAACTGCTGGTTGCGCTGGCGATGATCGGCGTGATGCTCTCGCGCCCGCGCGGCATCTGGCCGCCGCCGGAGCACGGCAAGGCAGCGCCGACGCCGGTCGACACCGCCAAGTCCACCGCCACCGTTACCAAGGAGCGCGCGGCATGAGCAGCAACACCGTGCTGAAAGTCAGTGGCGTCAGCAAGCGCTTCGGCGGCCTGCAGGCACTCTCCGACGTGGGCATCGAGATCCGCGCCGGCCAGGTCTACGGCCTGATCGGCCCCAACGGCGCCGGCAAGACGACCTTCTTCAACGTCATCACCGGCCTCTACATTCCCGACGGCGGCAGCTTCGAGCTCGGCGGCGCGCCCTACAAGCCCGCGGCCGTGCACGAGGTGGCCAAGGCGGGTATCGCGCGCACCTTCCAGAACATCCGCCTGTTCCCCGAGATGACGGCGCTGGAGAACGTGATGGTGGGCCGCCACGTGCGCACCGGCTCGGGCTTGCTGGGCGCGGTGTTGCGCACCAGGAGCTTCCGCGACGAGGAGAAGCGCATCCGCGACCGCGCGCTGGAGCTGATGGAGTACGTGGGCATCGGCCGCTACGCCGAGTTCAAGGCGCGCACGCTGAGCTATGGCGACCAGCGCCGGCTGGAGATCGCCCGCGCGCTGGCCACCGACCCCAAGCTCATCGCGCTGGACGAGCCCGCCGCGGGCATGAACGCCACCGAGAAGGTGGTGCTGCGCGAGCTCATCGACCGCATCCGCAAGGACGGCCGCACCATCTTGCTCATCGAGCACGACGTGAAGCTGGTGATGGGCCTGTGCGACCGCGTGACGGTGCTCGACTACGGCAAGCAGATCGCCGAAGGCACGCCCGCCGAGGTGCAGAAGAATCCCAAGGTGATCGAGGCCTACCTCGGCGCCGGCCAGCATTGAGGAGCGGCGAATGGCCACGACGAACACCATGCTCACGGTCAAGGGGCTGAAGGTCGCCTACGGCGGCATCCAGGCCGTCAAGGGCATCAGCTTCGAGGTCCAGCAGGGCGAGCTCATCAGCCTCATCGGCGCCAACGGCGCGGGCAAGACCACCACGCTCAAGGCCGTCACGGGCACGCAGCCCATGGCTGCCGGCGAGATCGAGTTCCTGGGCAAGCCCATCCGCGGGCGCGGCGCCTGGGACCTGGTCAAGGACGGGCTGGTGATGGTCCCGGAAGGGCGCGGCACCTTCACGCGCATGACCATCACCGAGAACCTGCAGATGGGCGCGTTCATCCGCAACGACCGCGAGATCGAGGACGACATGGACAAGATGTTCGCCCTGTTCCCGCGCCTGAAGGAGCGGCGCAACCAGCTCGCGGGCACCATGAGCGGCGGCGAGCAGCAGATGCTGGCGATGGGCCGCGCGCTCATGGCGCGCCCGAAGCTGCTGATCCTGGACGAGCCCTCGATGGGGCTGTCGCCGATCATGGTGGACAAGATCTTCGAGGTCGTGAACGACGTGCACAGCCAGGGCATGACGGTGCTGCTGGTGGAGCAGAACGCCAGCCGCGCGCTGGGCCTGGCCAACCGCGGCTACGTCATGGACTCGGGCGAGATCACGATGGAAGGCCCGGCCAAGCAGCTGTTGGACGATCCGAAGGTGAGGGCGGCGTACCTGGGCGAGTGAGGCCCGAAGCGTGGAGTCCGTCGCACCGGGCTCCGCGCTGCCGCGGAGTAGCGCGCGCCGGCTGACTATCCTGGCAGTCAGCACACGGAAGACACATGGAACGCGTAGCAGTCCTCGACTTCGAGACCACGGGCATCAGCCCGAGCCAGGGCGACCGGCCCACGGAAATCGCCATCGCGGTGGTGGAGGAGGGCCGCATCGTGGACCGCTTCCAGAGCCTCATGAACCCGGGCCGCCGCATCCCGTCCTTCGTGACGCAGCTCACCGGCATCACCAACGACATGGTGGCCAGCGCGCCGGCGGTGGCCCAGGTCATGCGCGAGGCGGCGCGCTTCGTGGGGCCGCTGCCAGTGGTGGCGCACAACGCCTCCTTCGACCGCAAGTTCTGGGTGGCGGAGCTGCAGCGGCTGGCGCTGGATGCCGGTTCGCCCTTCGCCTGCACCATGCTGCTGGCGCGGCGGCTCTATCCCGAGAGCCCGAACCACCAGCTCGGCACGCTGGTGCGCACGCTGCAACTGCCCCAGTCCGGCCGCGCCCACCGCGCCATGGTCGATGCCGAGATGGCCAGCCACCTGTGGTGCCGCATCGGCACCGACCTCGCCCGGCGCTACGGCGTCGCGCCCGTGAGCCACGCGCTGCTGTCCCGAGTGCAGGCCACGCCCCGGGCCAGGCTCGACCTCTTCCTCTCCCAGTTGGGCCAGACGGTGTAAGCAGCCGACGCGTTATGCGTTTTGTTGATGTTACTCATGCCGAGTTTTCAATTGTGTTAATTGAGTGGAAACCCTAATCTTCAGTCCATCGAAGTTCTGAAGTTCACAAGAGGTTCCACATGACCGCCATCACCGTCTCCGCCTACAGCCGCACTGCTCCGCGTGGCGCCGTGGTCGCCGCTGACGTGTTCGTCTGGCTGCTGGACAAGCTGCACCTGAGCGCTTCGCGTCCCGCCCAAGCGCCGGCCGCCGCCGACCGCGTGATGCCGAGCGGCGCCTTCCCCGCGTAAACACCGCGAACCGGCAGCCACGCCGCCGCGCGTGGGCTGCCTGCCGTCGACCGCAGGGCAGATCGGCCGGCGAAGCCGCACCGGCCGGTTCCAAGCCGGTGAAGCAGGCCCTGCATGGGGCAGATTCCAAGTCCAAGTCGTCAGTGAAAGATCACCGTTCGTCCTGAGCCCTTCGGCAAGCTCAGGACAGGCCCTGTCGAAGGGCTCAGCCCGACGGGATCTGCTTCACTCTCGACACAGAACTGGAATGCGCATGAAAGTCGGGCCCCGAGGGGCCCGAAGTCGTTTACGGCCTTGACAAGCCGAGCGCGTTGCAATCGCAACGGATTGCTGGCGCACCCCGGTTCATTCCAGTTCGCGATGGCGATCGGAACGCCCTCTTCACACCCGCCTGCGCGGGCACGGCCCGGGAATGTTCAGGACCGGGAACCAGCGGCCAGCGCCGCCTCCAGCATCACTTCCGCCGCGCCGCGTGCCGTTTCGGCAGCTTCGGCGCCGCCGCCCATCTGCGAGGCGGCCAGGGCGCCGTCATAGAGCAGCGTGAGCTGCCGCGCCAGCGCAGCAGGATCGGCCACGCCAACCTCTCGCGCCAACGACGTGAACAGCTCGCGCAGCCAGCCGCGAGCGTCGTCGCACACCGCCTTCACGCCGGCGCTGGGTTGCGTCTCGGCCGTGACGCGCGTGAAGGCGCAGCCGCGAAAGCCCGGCGTGGACATCGCCTCGCGCAGTCCGTCGAACACGCCCAGCAGCTTCTCGCGCGGGCTGTCGAGGCGCGCCAGGCGCTGTGTGATGCGCGTCAGCCGGGCCTCGTGCCGGCCCTGCAGGTAGGCGCGGATGAGTTCGTCCTTGCTGCCGAAGCAGTCGTACAGCGACGCCTTGGCCACGCCCGCGCGCTCGATCACGCGGTCGATGCCTACCGTGTGGACCCCGCCTTCGTAGAACAGTTCGTCCGCCGCCGCCAGCAGCCGCTCCCGCGCGGAGCGGCGTTCCGGTTCAGCAGCGCCTGCTTTTCGTTTCGTGGCCATGGCTTGAATTTACCAGACAGGTCTGTACACTGCAAGCAAGCAGACAGGTCAGTCTGTCCGTTTGTATTCCCGCCAGGAGCAGCCATGAGCCGTGCCACCCCCGCATCCCCATCCCCGGTGGCCTCGCCACGCGCGAGGCGGCTGCCGCCCAAGGTGGCCTTCCTGCTCAAGGCCTCGATCGCGCTGAGCTTCCTGGCCGGCTCGGCCGCGCCCACGCCGCTGTACGCGGTCTACCAGGCGCAGTGGGGCTTCTCGCCGACCATGCTGACGGTGGTGTTCGGGATCTATGCGCTGGCGGTGCTGCTGGCGCTGCTGGTGGCCGGGCGGCTGTCGGACCACGTGGGCCGGCGCCCGGTGCTGATCGCCGCCGCCGCGGCGCAGGCGCTGACCATGGTGGTGTTCGCGTCGGCCGCCGACGTGGGCGACCTGCTCCTGGCCCGCGTGCTGCAGGGCCTGTCCACGGGCGCCGCGGTCGCGGCGGTCGGCGCGGGGCTGCTGGACCTGGACCGCACGCGCGGCGCCGTCGCCAACGCCGTGGCGCCGATGCTGGGCACGGCGCTGGGCGGCATCCTGGCCGGTTCGCTGGTGCAGTACCTGCCGCAGCCGACGCACCTGGTCTATGCCGTGATGGGCGCGGTGTTCGTGCTGCAGGGTGTGGCCGTGGTGTTTGTGAGCGAGACGGCCGAGCGGCGTCCCGGGGCGCTGGGCTCGCTGCGTCCGCAACTGAGCGTGCCGGCGCCGGTACTCAGGCCGCTGCTGCTGGTGACGCCGGCCATCGTGGCGGCCTGGGCCGTGGCGGGCTTCTACGGCTCGCTGGGGCCGACGCTGCTGCGCAGCCTGGCCGGGTCGGCGTCGTTCCTGCTGGGCGGGCTGGCGCTGTTCGTCCTGGCCGGCAGCGGCGCGCTGGCGGTGCTGGCGCTACAGCAGCGCTCCGCGCAGTGGCTGCTGCGCATCGGCACCAGCGTGCTGCCGGCCGGTCTGGTGGTGGTCATGGCGGCGCTGGCGCTGCGCTCCGTGGCGCTGTTCCTCGTCGGCACGGCCATTGCGGGGGCGGGCTTCGGCACGGCGTTCCAGGGCGCGCTGCGCACGCTGGTGGGGCCGCTGGCCCCGCACCAGCGCGCCGGCGTGCTGTCGGTGCTGTTCATCGTGTCCTATCTCGCCATGGGCGTGCCGGCGGTCGTGGCGGGCTGGCGCCTGGCCCAGGGCGGGGAGATCCTCGCCATCGCCCAGGCCTTCGACGGCGTGGTGCTGGCGCTGGCACTGATGGCCCTGCTGGGCTCCTTCGCGCGGCAGGAGGCGGTGGCGGCTTGAACGAAGGGCGGAGCGGGTCCTCAGCAAATTCATTTCGCTTGCTAAAGCGCAGACCAAGTTTGCAAATAAGAAATCCGAGGCCCGCTCAAATTCAATGGGCAAATTTTGAAACTCGAATTGCTTCCAGGACATATGCGCCGGGCGTCATTAGATTCTCTCGCTCCACAACAGACGAGCGAGCTTCATGACGTTCGAAAAATCAGGACGGCGCGTATTCCACAAGACGGTGGTGGCGCTGGCCGTGGCGGGCCTGCTGGGCTTGCAGGGCTGCAACAGCGGTGGCAGTGACGCCGTGGCCGGCAGCGATGCCGGTGCCAACACGCCCGCTGCGGCGAGCCGGCCGCCCAATATCGTCTTCATCATGGCCGATGACCTGGGTTATTCCGATATTCACGCCTTCGGCGGCGAAATCGAGACGCCCAATCTGGACGCCCTGGCCGCCGGCGGCCGGCTGCTGACGAACCACCATACCGGCACGGTCTGCGCCATCACGCGCGCCATGCTGATTTCCGGCACCGACCACCACCTGGTGGGTGAGGGCACCATGGGCGCGCCCAGCGACGAGCGCAAGGGGCTGCCGGGTTACGAGGGCTATCTCAACGACCGGGCACTGTCGGTGGCGCAGCTGCTCAAGGACGCCGGCTACCACACCTACATGGCCGGCAAGTGGCACCTGGGCTCCAACATCGCCAACCCCGACGCGCCGGTGCCGCTGGGCAGCGTCGGCCACACGCCCGACCAGTGGGGCTTCGAGAGCAGCTACGCGCTGCTGGGCGGCGCGGCCGCGAACCACTTCGGCCACGAGGCGGCCGGCTCGCGCAACTACACCGAGAACGGCAAGTACGTGCAGCCCGGGCAGCCGGGACAGCCTGGCGGGCCGGGCGGCGCGCCGGCGGTGTTCTATTCCACCGATTTCTATACCCAGCGCCTGATCCAGTACATCGACGCCAACAAGGGCGACGGCAAGCCCTTCTTCGCCTACGCCGCCTACACCTCGCCGCACTGGCCGCTGCAGGTGCCCGAACCCTGGCTGAGCAAGTACAAGGGCAAGTACGACCAGGGCTACGAGGCGGTGCGCGCCGCGCGCATCGCGCGCCAGAAGGCGTTGGGCCTGGTTCCGCAGGATTTCACGCCCTACGCCGGCGCGCCCGAGGCGCTGACGTCTTCGCCCGCGACGCCGGGCAACGGCACCGCAGGGGCGCGCTACGTCAACGCCTTGAACTCCCCGGCGGCGGGGTACACCGACTACGGGGCCGGCGCGGTGTCCAAGAAGTGGGAGAGCCTGTCGGCGCTGGAGAAGAAGGCGCAGGCGCGCTACATGGAGATCTACGCCGGCATGGTGGAGAACCTGGACCACAACATCGGCCTGCTGGTCCAGCACCTCAAGGACATCGGGGAGTACGACAACACCATCATCGTGTTCCAGTCGGACAACGGCGCCGAGGGCTGGCCCATCGCCGCGGCCTCCACGGACCCGAAGGCCACGGACGAGGCCAACGCCGTCGAGCCCGCGTATTCGAAGCTGGGCACCGACAACGGCGCGCAGGCGGCGCAGCGCCTGCAGTACGGGCTGCGCTGGGCCGAGGTCAGCGCCACGCCGTGGCGGCAGACCAAGGGCTTCCAGGGCGAGGGCGGCATCAGCACGCCGCTGATCGTGCGGCTGCCGGGCAAGGACAAGGACCGCTCCCTCATCAACCAGTTCACGCACGTCACCGACATCACGGCCACGATCCTGGACGCCGCGCGCGCGAAGCTGCCCACGCAGCCCGCGCCGGCGCAGATCGACGCGGCCACCGGGGTGGACCAGAACCGGGGCAAGGTGGTGTACGGCAGCCGCTACGTCTATCCCGTTTCCGGCAAGTCGCTGCTGCCGCTGCTGCGCAGCGAGTCCAAGGCCGAGGTGCACAAGGAGGCCTTCGGCGGCGAGGCCTACGGCCGTGCCTTCATCCGCAGCGCGGACGGGCGCTGGAAGGCGCTGTGGACCGAGCCGCCCACCGGGCCGGCGGACGGGCGCTGGGAGCTGTTCGACCTGACGGTGGACCGGGCCGAGAACTTCGACCTCTCGGCCTCGAAGCCCGAGGTGGTGCAGGGGCTGGTGCAGGAGTGGCAGCAGTACCTGAATCGTGTCGGCGGCGTGGAGCCGCTGCGGCCGCGCGGCTACTACTGAGG
>JAEYPG010000496.1 GCA_023410975.1 Pseudomonadota bacterium | reverse complement strand
GCGCTGTTCGAGTCCCTGGAGCGCGACCAGATCCGCCGCGGCGTGCTCACCGTCGAGGGTTGACGATGCCGCACCGGCCGGACGCCTGTTCGCTTTCATGCGAAAGTCCGGCGTCGTCGTCCACCCCCGTGCCAGCAAGCCATGACCGACCTGTCCAGCTTCCCGATCGTCCAGCAACGTCCCCCGAAGTTTCCTGACCACATCCAGCTCTATTCGCTGCCGACGCCCAACGGGGTGAAGGTCTCGATCATGCTTGAAGAAACGGGCCTGCCCTACGAGCCGCACTTGGTCAGCTTCGACAAGCAGGAGCAGCTTTCGCCGGAGTTTCTGGCGCTGAACCCGAACAACAAGATCCCGGCCATCATCGACCCTCACGGGCCAAGCGGCGAGCCGCTGGCCCTGTTCGAGTCCGGCGCCATCCTGCTTTACCTCGCGGACAAGGCCGGCACCCTGATGCCCAAGGATCCTGCCGCCCGCTACGAGGCCATCCAGTGGCTGATGTTCCAGATGAGTGCCGTCGGGCCGATGTTTGGCCAGCTGGGCTTTTTCCACAAGTTCGCCGGGAAGGACATCGAGGACAAGCGTCCGCGCGACCGCTACGTCGCCGAGTCCAAGCGGCTGCTCGGCGTGCTCGACCAGCGCCTGGCCGGCCGGCAGTGGATCATGGGCGACGAGTACTCGGTGGTGGACATCGCAACCTTTCCCTGGGTGCGCAACCTGATCGGCTTCTATGGCGCGGGCGAACTCGTCGAGATCGAGCGCTTCCCCGAGGTGGCGCGCGTCCTGCAGAGCTTCGTGGCGCGGCCGGCGGTGGCGCGGGGGCTGGACATTCCCAAGCGGCCATAGCTGTCGGCCTTGGCGGCCAGGGCCCGTGTGGGCGGCACGCCGTGCCTCTGGCGCTGAGACGGCGCCGTCGCGCTCGACACCAGGCTTGCTGCGGGCGCGAACGCGGCGTTTTTCGCTGGCCTACGCGGCTTGTTTGCCAGTTCGAGCCGCCGCCTGTTTGACCGCCTGCTCAAGCGCGTTGACGAGATCGCCGATGCCATACGGCTTGCTCAGTACCTGCATCGGTCGGTTCGCCTGCTGGGCCATGTATCCCGAGGCAACGACCGAAGGGAGCGTCGGCCTGTGCATGCCGCACCAGTTGACCAGATCGACGCCGGTCATCGTGCCGGGCATGACGACGTCGGTGAACAGCACGTCGAACGGCTGGTCCGCTGAAAGCGCCACCACCGCGTCATCCGCTGTCTTGCACAGCATCACGTGATGGCCCAGCGCTTCAAGCGCCGGCTTGACCACCGATGCCACGAGCAGGTCGTCCTCCACCATCAAGATCCGCAAGGTCCTGGACAGGGCCTTGCCGACCGGCGCTTGGTCTGTGGCATCGGCCGCGAGATCACACGTGGGCAGGTACAGGCTGGCGCAGGTGCCCGACCCGGGAGTGCTGCGGAGCCGGGCCTGCCCACCCGACTGCCGTGCGAAGGCGAGCACCTGGGACAGTCCGATGCCGCTGCCTGAACCGACCGGCTTGGTGGTGAAGTAGGGATCGAAGGCCTTGGCGAGCGTGTCGGCGTCCATGCCGGGGCCGTTGTCCGAGACTTCCAGGCAAACGAAAGAGCCTTCACCCAGGCTTGCCGTTTCATCGGAACAAGCCAGGCGTCCCTCGATCAGCACCTTGCCGCCGTCGGCCATGGCGTCCCGGGCGTTGAAGACCAGATTGAGCAGCGCCAGTTCCAGTTGCGTCGGATCGACGAACAGTGCAGGGAGATTGGGAGCGATGGAAGCGGTCAGCGCTATGCGCTCGCCCACCGCCTTGGCGGTCAGCTCCTGGCTCTTGAGCACCACGTCGCCAAGCTGCACGGGCCGCGCATGCAGGGGCGGGCTACGCCCGAAAGCCTGCATCTGGCGGATGAGGTCGGCCGCCTTGGCCGTAGCCCGCATGGCAGCGTCGAGGACACGGCGCTGCGGGCCTTCCGCAACGACTCGATCCAGCACGTGATGCGCCGTGCTGATGGTCTGCAGCAGGTTGTTGAAGTCGTGCGCGATGCCGCCGGTCAGCCTCCCGAGGGCCTCATGCTTCTGTGCCGTGAGCAGTCTTGCCTGTGCCTCTCGCGCCTGCTGCACGGCCTCGGCCACACGCTGCTCAAGCGTCCTGGTTGCTTCCCGTATCTGCGCCCCGGCCTCGTGGAGCGCCGCCCCGACCTCATCCGCTTCCGATACGCCGGTACGTAGTCTTGGCGGCACGTCTTCCCGTCCCAACTGCAGCGCGGACCGGCGCAGTGCCAGCAGGGGGCCGCTGATTCCGCGGGCCGCGTACCAAGCCAAGCACAGGCCGATGGCGAGCAGTACGCCGGAGATGGCTACTGCCTGCAGTGTCAAGCGCCGCGCTGCCGCCGTCAGCGTGGCTTGAGGCAGGGCGATGACCACGGCGGTGTCGAACCGGTTGGGCTTGGTGAGGTAGGTGAGCGACGGAATGCCATCGAGCGTGACGGACTGCGCAAACCCCGTCTGGCCAGCCTGGGCGCGTCTCTTGAGGTCATCCGTCGCCGGAAGCCCAACCCATTTCTCGGCGTCACGGCTGCGCGCGACAACGATCTGGTCACGGTCGATCACTGCGGCGACGCTTCCTTCGGGAAGTTGGACCGAATCCAGCACGGATCGGATGGTTGATGGGAAAAACGAGACGCCGATGTTGTAGCGCGCGGGATGGACATTCGATTCCGGTGCGAACAGGGCCAGCACGGGCTTTTGCAGCACCGGACCGCGCGGCGTGAAGAAGAGCCGAGGTTCGCCCGTGACGAACGGGGCGGCCGGTACACGTGGCACAGGGGCTGCGGGGTCGTAGGGACGCAGCGTGTTGGCCACCTGCAAGGTCCTGTCCACCAAGAACGCCCAGCTTTCACCATCGAGGGTTGCCTGGGTCGCCTCTTGGTGGAAACGCCGCACGTCGCCGTCCCGGACAGCGAACGAGGCTGCCAGCGTGCGCGCCATCACCGCCCGCTTGTCCACCTCCCGCTCAACCGCCAAGGCGAGCGAGTCGCCCAGATGCTGTATCTGTTCCTGTGCAACCGTGATCTCCTGGAGGTAGGTGAAGCGCGCCAGAAGGCCCAATCCCAGAACGGCTGGTAGCCATAGGGCAAGAACTAGCACCAGTAGGCGTGTGCGGATACTCAAGGCGACCTGCCGTAAATATTGAAATAGGCGCGCAGCCGCTCACGTCACTGCGCTGATGCGCGGCGGTGAGCATGCCGGTTCGGCGTTTGGGTTTGCCGATACCCAAACCATGGAGAGATCGGTGCCCTTGGCATGGTAGCGGTTGGCAGTCGCCGTCTGGCTCGGCCTTCCGGTACGGGCACATCATCCACGGACCGCGGCGCCAGAACACCGGCCCCCACGGCCAGGAAACGCATCCACTGTGACGGACACACTGGTTTCGCGAGCTGCTGGGGTGGGCGGCGGCGCCGAGGAAGAGTCGCCGGTGCTGACTGCTGCCACCGCAGCAATCGTTGAGACAAAACCCGTCGAAATCGTCGGCATTCACGGCAATTTCAAAACCCTTCAGACCGATATTGCCGATGCGGGGATTCACCCAGTTTCCTCAACCCGGGCATACAGCAGGCTGTCGATAATCAGCCCATCCTTGTACACGCTGCGCCGCAATAATCCTTCCCGCGTGTAGCCGGCCTTTTGCAGCACCCGGACCGAAGCGGGATTCCAGGCCAGGACCGCGGCCTCCACCCGGCACAGCCCGTAGGCCGCCATGGCGTGCGGTGTGACCGCGCGCACGGCAGCGGTGGCGATGCCGCGGCCCCAGAAGGGCTCGCCGAGCCAGTAGCCAATGCGCGCCGATTTCGAATACACGCCTTCGCCGAGGATCAAGCCGATACCGCCCGCAAGCGCGCCTTGGTATTCGATGGCCCAGTGCGTCAGCGGCGCCTGCCGAACCAGGAAATCGAACCAGCCTTCCGCGTCGGCTTCGGTATAGGGATGCGGAAACAGGTGCGTGAGGTTGCGCCAGATATGGCGGTTGTCGGCTAGCCTCACCAGGGCGGCCTTGTCGGCACGGCGCCAGTCACGGATCAGGCACGGATCGGCGGCGAGATGCATGGTCGGGCTCCAGTTCCAGACCGCGTCGGGCCGGATGACGAGGCTGGCATTGTGGTCCGCCACTGCGAGTGGTGCAGACCAAGGCGCTCGAAATCAAGCATGAACTTGCACACCTTGGCCGGTTCACGGCAACGGCGGGCAAGCGTGCGCGTGCAACCAGCGTTGGCGGGCGCCATGTTACAGATGTCGCCGGCATGGCAACAGATGCAGCGCCGGTTCCGATCAAAGCGCTTTTGATTCGACAAGGATTTGCTCAATCGTTGTTCTTTCAACTATAAGCGTCGATAGCTACGGCACGGCAACCGGTTGGTAGATCATGAAGGGACAGCGCTAGGTTCGGAAGGCAGTGCCGCTCTCCAGCAAGACCACCGAATCACTGACAACCGGCGTTTCCGCGACGACGAAGCTGAGCTTTTCGCCAGCCTGGGCGACGCCAATCCTTCACCAGTGCCATACCTGCTGCAGAGCATCGAGCGCCCGTCCGATCACGGGCTCCTCGGCACGCACCGCAGACGCCACGAATTGCAGCTCGCACGCGAGCCGCACGCGCTCGGCAATCACGAGACCGTGGGTCTGGCTCTCCTGCATTGCCACCGAATCGCGTACCAAGCTCAAGCCGACACCGGATTTGAGCAGGTCGAGCATCGAAGATTCCTGGTCGACCAGCGCGGCGCGTGGCGGCTCGACGCCGAGCGGCCCGAACACTGCGCAGAGCAAGCGGTGGTGCACCGATTCCGGCGGCGTGCGCAGCCAAGGCAGCGCGGCAAGCGCCTTCCAGTCGCGGTCCTGCACGTGCGGTCCCCAGCCCGCTGGCGCCACGACACGGTAGTCAAAGCGGGTCAGCCGGCGTACCGTGAGCGATGGCTGTAGTGCCCGGGTGGCCTCGAGCGACGGGCTCAGGTAGAAGCCCACGTCGAGCTCTCCGGCCAGCACCAGCGCCAGCACGTCACCGCTCATGCCGTGGCGCAGTTCAGTCTCCACCTGTGGTGCAGCCTCGACGAACGCACGCAGGAACGCGCCAAGCCGCGTGAACTGTGGATCGAGGATCGTGCCGATGCGCAGCCGCCCGCGCACCGTGCCCTTCATGCGCGTCACCGTGTGGCTCAGGTCGTCCACCGCACCGATCACACGCTCGGCCTGCGGCAGCAGGGCGGCGCCGTCGGCAGTGAGCACGAGGCCGCGCGCGGTGCGGCAAAAGAGCACGAGGCCGAATTCGTCGGCCAAGCGTTTCAACGCCAAGCTCACCGCCGGCTGTGAGCGATGAAGCTTCTCGGCGGCACGCGAGACGCTGCCCTCGCGCGCCACCACGAGAAAGGTACGCAACGCCGACAGATCGGAGAAACCCTCATTCATTATTTCAAGATCTTATATCTCGCTTTTGGCGAACTCATTGGAATTCCGGTTTTTATCTGGACAAACTTCGACCAGCCTTTGCTCACCGACATAGACATCAGAAATATCTCGGTGAGCTGTTTGCATCGAGGAGACCGCTTCGTGGCCAGTGCTGCTTCGTTTGACTATGTCGTGATCGGCGCCGGTACCGCTGGGGCGCTGATGGCCAACCGGCTCTCGGCGGATCCGCGCCACCGCGTGCTGTTGATAGAAGCCGGCCGAAAGGACAACCACCCCTGGATCCATATCCCGGTGGGGTACCTCTACTGCATCGGCAACCCGCGCACCGACTGGCTGTACCAGACCGAGGCTGACGTGGGGTTGAACGGCCGGCGTCTGCGCTATCCGCGCGGCAAGGCGCTCGGCGGCTGCTCCAGCATCAACGGCATGATCTACATGCGCGGCCAGTCCCGCGATTACGACCGCTGGGCCGAGCTGACCGGCGACGACACCTGGCGCTGGAGCGAGGTGCTACCCGCGTTCAAGCGCCACGAAGATCACTACCTCGGTGCCGACGAGATGCATGGCGCCGGCGGCGAATGGCGCGTGGAGAAGCAGCGCTTGCGCTGGGACATTCTGGATGCGTTCGTGCAGGCCGCAGAACAGGCTGGCATCCCGCGCACTGCCGATTTCAATCGCGGCACCAACGAAGGCGTGGGCTACTTCCAAGTGAACCAGAAGTCCGGGTGGCGCTGGAATACCGCGAAGGCCTTCCTGCGGCCGGTCTGCACCGGCCGAGCGAACTTCACGCTCTGGACCCGCTCGCAGGTGGCTGCACTCGACTTCGCCGAAGGCGGTGGCCCGCCGCGCTGCATCGGTGCCACCGTGTGGGACGGCAAGCAGATGGTGAGCGTGCGCGCCGAGCGCGAGGTGATCCTCTGCGCGGGTGCCATCAATTCGCCGCAGCTCTTGCAGCTCTCCGGCGTCGGGCCGGCGGCGCTGCTGCGCGAGCGCGGCGTGACGCCGCGCATCGACCTGTCGGGCGTTGGCGCCAACCTGCAGGACCACCTGCAGATCCGCGCGGTGTTCCGCATCGAGCAGGCGCCGACGCTCAACGTGCTCGCGTCCTCGTTCCTGGGCAAGGCGCGCATCGGGCTCGAATACTTGCTCAAGCGCAGCGGCCCGATGAGCATGGCACCGTCGCAGCTGGGCGCGTTCACGCGCAGCTCTTCGGCGTATGCGTGGCCGAACCTCGAATATCACGTGCAGCCGCTGTCGCTCGACGCCTTCGGCGAGCCGCTGCATTCGTTCCCGGCGTTCACCGCGAGCGTCTGCAACCTCAATCCCACCAGCCGCGGCAGCGTGTCGATCCGCAGCGCGCGCTTCGACGAAGCGCCGGCGATCATCACGAACTACCTGTCCACCGCCGAAGACCGGCAGGTGGCCGCCGATTCGCTGCGCCTGACGCGCCGCATCGCATCGCAGCCGGCGCTGGCGCGTTACAAGCCGGTCGAATGGAAACCCGGCGTGCAGTACCAGAGCGACGACGAGCTCGCGCGGCTCGCCGGCGACATTGCCACGACCATCTTCCACCCCGTAGGGACTACCCGCATGGGCCGTGCCGGCGATCCTGGCGCGGTGCTCGACTCGCGGCTGCGGCTGCATGATGGCCGCGGCGGACTGGTGGCCGGGCTGCGCGTGGTGGATGCCGGCGCGATGCCGCTGATCACGAGCGGCAATACCAACAGCCCCACCTTGATGATGGCCGAGAAGGCCGCGGCCTGGGTGCTCGCCGATGCGGCGCCCAAGCTCGGAGTGTCTGCCCTCGGTCCGGGGGCCGCTTCTTCGTCCATTCCATTCGCTCAGGAGTCCGCGCATGAGCCGGTCCAGGAAATTCCGAGAACTGCTTGAGAAGCGCCCTTTTGTCTGCATGGGCGCCCGTGACACGGTCACCACGAAGCTGGCAGAGGTGGCCGGTGCACCGGCGATCTTCGTGAGCGGCTTCGTGGCTTGCGGCGTCGAGACCGGCGAGCCCGACATGGGCGTGCTCTCGCAGCGCGGCATGTTCGAGCACATCCGCCGCGTTTGCCGCGCAACCAGCCTGCCGGTGTTTGCCGATGCCGACACGGAATACGGTGGCATGCTGCGACGTGCAGCGAACGATCCGCCTGTGGGAAGAGGCGGGCGCCTCAGGCCTGCACCTCGAAGGCCAGGCGCTGCCAAAGAAGTGCGGCCACTTCGCCGGCAAGCAACTCGTGTCGCAGCAGGAGGTGGTGCAGAAGTTGCACGCCATGCTGGAGGCACGCCAGGACCCGGCCTTCTTCGTCGTGGCCCGCACGGATGCGATTGCGGTGAATGGCCTTGAGGACGCGATCGTGCCTGGGTGCCTGGCATCAAGCTCGAATGCGCAAGGGACAGTGCGGATCCTTGATTTCAAGAGCGCGGCCATCTACGAGGCCCGAATTGACCCACAAAGATTGCCGCGGCGCTCAGGCTGATCAGGCTTCAGCTCGTCAAGGCCATTGCCCTGCACTTTCACAGCGTGCAACGGCAGCCCGAGCCAGTAATGGATCTTCCAGAAGTTGCTGTAGCAACGACAGATGCCGCACGCGTTCTCGCAGTTCTACAGGCAGTGGCTGTGCGGAGTGCAGCACACACATGCATCCCAGCCGCCCAACAACCGGCTATGCAGGGGGGTGTGCGCGAAGTAGTTCCTCATGTCCTGCTCTCCATGGGAATCTCGGACGGTCGCGTATCAGAACCCACGCGCGCATGCCAGCACGCAGCCGTCGCGGGGCCCGCTTGAGTGACCAGGGCACCTCGCAGGACGGGCGATGAAAACACCGCGCACAGGCGGTGGTCAATGCACGTCCGGTCTGCAACCGCTGGCCGCCCTGGCGTCTACAGCGACGTGATGTTGGCCGCTTTCACCAGGCGGCCCCAGCGCTCAACTTCCGCCTTGAGGAACGGTGTAAAGGCCGGCGACTCGCGCGCGTCCACGCGAAAGCCTTGCGCCTTGGCACGCTCCTCGATGTCGGGACTGCGCATGATGCGTACCACCTCGGTCGAAAGCTTGTCCACCACGGTGTCAGGCGTGCGCGCCGGCACCATGATCGCAGTCCAGCTTTCCACCTGGAGATCGGGCATGCCAAGCTCGGCGGTGGTCGGCACGTCCGGCACTAGCGGGCTGCGCGCCGTGCTGCAAATGGCCAACGCGCGCAGCTTGCCGGACTTGACGTGGGCGATGGACTCAGGGAAGTTCGAAAACACGACGTCGAGCTGGTTGCCCATCAGGTCCTGGATACAGGGTGTGCCGCCCTTGTAGGGCACGTGCTGGATAGCGGACTTGTTGAGCTGATTGAACAGCGCCAGCGTCAGGTGGGGCGGCGTACCGTTGCCACTGGAGCCGCCGTTGAGCTGACGTGCCTTGGAGGCTTCCACCAGGTCCTTGAAGCTCTTGATCGGGCTGGTCGCCGGGACGACGACCAGCATGGGCGAGGCGGCCAGCAGCGCCACCGGGCGCAGATCCTGCATGAAGTTGTAGCTGGCCCCGGGAAAGAGGGAATAGTTCACCGCGTGGGTGAGCGTGATGGCCAGCAGCGTGTGGCCATCGGGGGGCGCCTTGGCCACCGCGTCGGCGCCGATCTGACCGCCGCCGCCAGCGCGGTTGTCCACCACGACGGTGGTCTTCCAACGCTCGCCGAGCTGCTGGCCCACGGCACGTGCCATCACGTCGGTGAGCCCACCCGGAGGGAAAGGCACCACGTAGCGGATAGGCGTGCCGGGCCTGGGGTAGTCGCCGCCCTGGCTCCAGCCGGGCAGGGGCAGCCCCGCACCGGTGAGTGCCAGTGACATGCCCAACAGTCGACGACGCCTCATGCTCAAGGTCTGTTCGTCCATGGATGTCTCCTCCTTCGAGGGCCCGCCCACCGAGCGGGCTGGGTTGCGAACTTGATCGGGGTACTGCGTTCCTTTCCTGCCTGGTGCGTCCCGGGGCACTTCCTCAGGCCCGGAGCGCTTCCAGCAGGGCGTCCGCCACGGCGATGCCCTGCTCCTGGGCACGCCGGCGCAGCGCCTCGCGCCTGGTGCCGGGCAGCCGCACGCCTTCGTCCACCAGCATTTCCTGCACGAGCACTTCAATGCGGTCGAGGTAGGCATCGGTGCCGGCAAGGGCGCCCGGGTCGATCACCAAGAAGGCCTGGCCAATGCGTGGCCGGTTGCCCTCATCAACGAAAAAGCTGGAGGCTTCGAACCCGTAGTTCGCGCCGATGAGCGCGGTCACCAGCAGTTCCACCACCAAAGCCAGCATGGCGCCCTTGGGGCTGCTGACCGCACCGATGGGCAGCATCGAGCCTTCAAGCCCGGCCTTGGGGTCCGTGGTGGGCTGGCCGTCCTTGTCCAGGGCCCAGCCCGGGGGGATGGTGCGCCCCTCCTTCGCCGCCACCATCAGCTTGCCGCGTGCAACCTCGGACAGGCTCAGGTCCACCAGCAGCGGGTCCTGGTCGCGGCGTGCGAAGGCCGCGGCCAGCGGGTTGGTGCCAAAGATCGCGTGGCGCCCGCCCGCTGCCGGCATGGCCGCGGGCGAGTTGCCAAAGGCCAGTCCCACCAAGCCGGCCTCGGCCACTGGGCGCAGGTGGTCCACCATCACGCCGCCGTGATGGCTGCGCGTGACACCGACGAAGGACACGCCGAATTCGCGGGCCCGTGCCATGGCCTCGGCCACGGCCAGTTCGCAGGCTGGGAAGGCCAAGCCCTCCTGAGCGTCCACGAGTGCCGCCGCGCCGCGCGAGTTCAGCAGCCGGGGCTCGGCGCGCCCGTCCACACGGCCATTGCGCAGGTGCGTCGCGTACTGCGGCACGCGCGCGAGCCCGTGCGAGCCCAGACCCTGGGCTTCCGCCAGCACCAGGGCGCGCGCGGTGGAAACTGCCATGCCCGGACCCGCGCCCGCACGCTCCAGCGCCGCGGCTACCAAGCCGCGCGCATTATCGAGAGTCATCATCGTGGCCATCAGGACAGCGCCTCCAGCAGCTTGTCGGCAATCAGAAACGACACCCGCTCGTTGGACTCGGCTGACAGCCCCGCGATGTGAGGCGTTAGCAGCAAGTTGGGGCAGTCCTGGAAGTGGGCTGCCGCGGGCAGCGGCTCGCTGGCAAACACGTCCAGCGCCGCCCCGCCCAGGTGTCCCGCCCGGAGCGCATCGGCCAGCGCCAGCTCGTCCACGATGCCACCACGGGCCGTGTTGACCAGCACGGCACCGCGCTTCATGGAAGCGAGGCGACGCTTGTCGAAGAGGCCGCGTGTCGAGTCCGCCAGCGGCACGTGCAGGCTCACGACGTCCGCCGTGATCACCAGCTCGTCCAGGGCCACGCTGCGCACGCCGGTAGCGGCAAAGGTGGGATGGTCCGGGCTCATCATGGCGTCGTGGGCGATCACCTCCATGCCCAACGCCTGTGCCAGCCGGGCTGTGAGCTGGCCGATCGAGCCGAATCCCACCAGGCCGAGGGTTTTGCCGCCAATCTCGCGGCCATTCGACAGTGCCGTGCGCGGCCACGCACCACCAGCCACTGCGGGCGTGTTCAGCCAAGCTGCGCGCAGCAGCACCAGCGCGCTGGTGACGACGTATTCGGCGACTGACTGCGCATTGGCGCCAGCGGCCGGAATGACCCGGATGCCGCGCGCCTCGCAGCCCGGAACGTCTATGTTGTCCAGGCCCACGCCCAAACGGCCCAGAGCCTTGCATTGCGCAAGCGCTTCAAGCAGTTCGCCGCGGACCTGAGTGCGGTTGCGCACCACGAGGGCATCGGCTAGGCGGGCCTCTCGCCACAGCCGCCCCGGGTCGTCCACCAGAGCCGGGTCGTAGACGACGTGGTGAGCAGCCTGCAGCCGGGCCACAGCACGCTCGTCCATAAACTCACAGATAAGAATGTTCATGTGCATTGCCGCTGCGTGAGCGGCGGCAGGTGGTCGCAGGGAATCGGGGCGGCGGCGTATAACCCCGCCCCCGGCCCGGCGTGGCGCGTGGGTGG
>JAEYPG010000481.1 GCA_023410975.1 Pseudomonadota bacterium | reverse complement strand
GCTCACGACCCTGAGCGGCGCGCTGCCGGGCGCGCTCAACGAGGCGCTGGCGCCGCTCCCGCTGCCGGAGGCTGACGCGGCGCCGACCTTGCCGGACCTGGCGCTGGGCTTGCCTTCGGAGCTGGCGCGCCGGCGCCCGGACCTGCGCGCCGCGGAGGCGCAGCTGCATGCCGCCACGGCCGACATCGGCATTGCGGTGGCCGATCTCTACCCGCGCATTGCGCTGGGGGCAAGCGCGGGGCTGCAATCCATCGAGGCCGCTCGCTTCGGCGACTGGAGCTCGCGCACCTGGCAGGTCGGCCCGGTGCTGAGCCTGCCGCTGTTCGACCATGGCCGCCGCCGCGCCACCGTGGAGCTGCGCAAGCTGCAGCAGCAGCAGGCCGCAGTGGCTTACCAGCAGGCGGTGCTCAAGGCCTGGCAGGAGATCGACGATGCGCTGGCCGACTACGCGGCGGAGCGGCAACGCCACGCGAGCCTGCGCGAGCGGCTGGACGAGCGGCGCCGCGCCTGGGCGCTGGCGCAGGGCCGCCGCGCCAACGGCCTCAGCAGCGAGCTGCCGGTGCTGCAGGCGCGGCAGGCCTGGCTCCAGTCGCGCGCCGACCTGGCCGACAACGAAGGCAGGCTGAGCACCGCGCTGGTGGCGGTGTTCAAGGCGGTGGGAGGCGGGATGGAGGGGGCCGAGTAAGGCGTGGGGAGGCGCCGTCCAGCGTGCTGAACGGCGTCACCTGCCAGCGGCTACGCCGGCACGGCCGGCGGGACCGCAGCCACCATCAGCCGCGCGTCCGGGCCGTAGCTGCGCAGCTTCTCCCGCTGCTTCGCGTCTTTCGCGGGCACCTCTTCGAAGCCCTGGCGCCGCCAGTACGGCGCGGACTTGTTGACGGCGGTGAGGTACAGCGACTGCAGGCCCGCTGCCGCCGCGCGCTCGCGCAGGCACGCGAGCAATGCCGCCGGCGCGCCCAGGCCGCGCGCCGCGGGCAGCAGGGCGACGTCGTGCAAGTACCAGCCGAGAGGCTGCGGCGGCAGCGCATCCAGCAGCGTGTCCAGCGCGGGCGGCTCGCCGCGCCAGGGATGGCTGATGCAGTAGCCGAGCGGCTCGCCTTCGCCGTCAAGCACCAGGCAGCCGCCGGGGTGCAGCGCCAGCCGCTCGGCGAAGACTTCGTTGCGCTCCGGGTAGCCGGGATGGACCTCGGCGGCGATGCGCAGGACGGCGGGCAGGTCGGCCTGCGCCATGGCGCGCCAGCGCGGCGTGGGCGTCAGGAACGGAGAGCGTGTCACGAGCGGGCAAAAGGCGGGATTCTCGCCCGCACGTGCCAGGTGCTCCGGTTCTTCCTTCAACGCCGCTCAGGCGGCGCGCGGCAGCACGCCTTCCACCTCCACGCCCCGGTCCGTGTTGCGGCCCTCCACGCGCCCGCCGTGCGCGGCCACGAACTGCTGGACGATGAACAGGCCCAGCCCCAGGCCGCCGCTGCGCCCTTCCTGCGCCCCCTTGAACGGGTCGAACAGGCGCGGCAGCGCGTCCTCCGGGATGCGTCCGGCGTTGCGCACCACGAAGCGCAGCGACTGTGCGTCGCCGCCGTCGAGCACCAGCTCCACCAGCTGCTCCGGCTCGCCGTGCTGCAGCGCGTTGCCCACCAGGTTGGAGAACACCTGCGCCATGCGGTCGGCGTCGAAGCGCCCGCGCTGGTCGCCCATCACCAGCAGCTCCACGCGGGCGCCCGGATGCGCCTGCCGCAGCTCCGCCACGGCGGCCTCGGCCACGGCGCGCAGGTCGTGCGGCTGCGGGTCCAGCGCCAGCGTGCCGGAGCGGATGCGGGAGAAATCCAGCAGCTGGTTGATCATCTGCGACATGCGCCGGCCGCTGTCCTTGACGCGTTGCGTCGCGCGCCGGGCCGCGTCGTTGGGCGCCAGGTGCTTGAGCACCTCCGCGCTCATCAGCATCGCCGACAGCGGCGTGCGCAGGTCGTGCGAGAGCACGGCCATCATCACTTCGTTGAGCTTCAGCATCCGCTCCAGCGCCTCGTTGCGCTGGCGCAGCAGCCGGCGCTGGCGGTGCAGCTCCACGAACACGCGCACCTTGCCCTGCAGCACGTGCGGCTCCAGCGGCTTGTGCAGGAAGTCCACCGCGCCGGCCTCGTAGCCGCGGAACAGCCGCAGCGGGTCGCCCGGCGCGGCGGTGACGAAGATGATGGGGATGCCGCGCGTGCGGCTGGAGCCGCGCATGAGCTCGGCCAGCGCGAAGCCGTCCATCTCCGGCATGTGCACGTCCAGCAGCGCCAGCGCCACGTCGTCGTGCTCCAGCAGCAGCTCCAGCGCCTGCGCGCCAGACGCCGCGGTGAGCAGTTGCAGCCCGGGCTGCTGCAGCAGGGCCTGCATCGCCAGCAGGTTCTGCGGCACGTCGTCCACGACCAGCAGCTTCACCGGTTCGGCGTCGGCGGCCGCGGCGTCGTCGCGGGGGTCGCGGGGAGGTTCCAGGGCGTTCATTCGGATCGGGCCGCCAGGCGGCGGCACATCTGGTCGAGGGTGAGCACGGCGTCGGCGCCGGCATGGGCCAGCGCCGCGGCGGGCATGGTGGCGGCGCTGGCGCTGGCGGGGTCCTGCACCCAGGCC
>JAEYPG010000479.1 GCA_023410975.1 Pseudomonadota bacterium | reverse complement strand
GTGGGAAATGGGGCAGTGCGCGCCGTGCGTGTTAGCGCTGCACGCCCCAGCGGCGCACGGTGACGCGCTCCAGCGTCGCGAACACCAGGTTTTCGATCACCAGCCCGATGACGATCACGCAGGCCAGCCCGGCGAAGACGCGGTCCGTGTAGAGCTCATTGCGGTTCTGGAACACGTACCAGCCCAGGCCGCCCTGGCCCGAGGTGGCGCCGAAGACCAGCTCGGCCGCGATGAGCGTGCGCCAGGCGAAGGCCCAGGCGATGCGCAGGCCCGACAGGATCGCCGGCAGCGCGGCCGGGATGAGGATGTGCAGCACCAGCCGCAGCCCGCTCAGGCCGTAGTTGCGCCCAGCCATGCGCAGCACCTCCGGCACGTTCTGGAAGCCCGCGTGCGCTGCCAGCGCCAGCGGCCACAGCACGGCGTGCACCAGCACGAACAGCAGGCTCTGCGAGCCCAGCCCGAACCACAGCAGCGCCAGCGGCAGCAGCGCAATGGCCGGCAGCGGGTTGAACATCGCGGTGAGCGTGGACAGCAGGTCGCGGCCCAGCCGCGTGGTGGCCGCCAGCGCCGTGAGCGCGAAGGCCGCGGCGATGCCCAGCACGTAGCCCCGCAGCAGCAGGCCCAGCGAGATGCCGGCCTTCTCCAGCAGCTCGCCGCTGGCCATGCCTTCGGCGAACGCGGCGGCGGTGGCGCTGAAGGTAGGCAGCAGCAAGTCGTTGTCGGTCCAGCGCGCCAACGCCTCCCACAACAGTGCCAGCGCCGCCAGGATCGCGCCGCGCCGCAGCAGCGAGTTCTCGCGCAGGCGCTGTGCCAGCGGCAGCGTGCGCTCCACGGGCGCCGCGGTGTAGGGCTCCAGCGCGTACTCGACTTCGGGCAGCACCGGGGCGTCGGCCGCCCCGGGGTGGAGGAGGGCCGTGTCGGTGGTCGTCGTGGATGCATCCACGTCGCCGTGGCGGTCGGGATGGGGAAGGGACGTGAAGACTGCGCTCATGCCGCCGCTGCCTCGGGTTGTGCCGTCTGTTCGAACAGCAGGTGGTGGATGCGCTGCGCCTGCGCCTGGAAATCCGGGCTGCCGACGCTGTCGAGGTCGAAGGGGTGCGCGTGCAACTCGGCGCGCACGCGCCCGGGATGTGGCGACAGCAGCACGATGCGGTGCCCCACCACCAGCGCTTCCTCTATGGAGTGGGTGACGAACACCAGCGAGCAGCGCACCTGCGCCCACAGTGCCAGCAGCTCCTGCTGCATGCGCCGGCGCGTGAGCGCGTCCAGCGCGGCGAAGGGCTCGTCCATGAGCAGGATGCGCGGCTGCATCGCCAACGCGCGGGCGATGGCCACGCGCTGCTTCATGCCGCCGGAGAGCATGTGCGGATGCGCGTCGGCGAAGGCCGCCAGCCCCACCTGTTCCAGCACGCGCAGCGCGCGGCGCTCGGCCTCGGCGCGGCTGGCGCGGCCGGAGGCCAGCAGCGGGAACATCACGTTGTGCCTGACCGTCTTCCAGGGCGGGAGCTGGTCGAACTCCTGGAACACCATCACGCGGTCCGGTCCCGGCGCCGTCACCGGGGCGCCGCCGAGGGTGATGCGGCCTTCCACCGGCGCGAGGAAGCCGCCGATGGCCTTGAGCAGCGAGGATTTGCCGCAGCCCGAGGGGCCCAGCAGCACCAGGCGTTCGCCGGCGTGGAGGTCGAAGCTGACGCGGTGCGTGGCGCGCACCACGCGCGCGCCGGCCACGTATTCCAGGCTCAGGCCGGCGACCTGCAGCAGGGGCGTCGTCGGTTCCATGCGTACGTCCTTCCTGGAGCTTCAGTTCGCGCCCGCGTTGTGCGGGTCGTCAAAGAAGTAGTCGCGCGCCGAGGCGGGCTTGTTCTTGATGGCGCCGACGCGGTGCATGAACTCGGCCAGCGCGTAGGTGTTCTGCGGCGTGAGCTTGAACTGCACGTCCGGGCTCTTGACGATGTCCAGCACCAGCTTGCGGTCGATCTTGCTCTTGTTCACGCGCAGGAACAGGTCCGCCGCGGCTTCGGGGTTGGCGTGGATCCACTGCGCGGCCTCGGCCAGCGCGGCCGTGAAGGCGCGGTAGGTCTTCGGGTTCTCGGTGCGGAACTTGTCCGTGGCGTAGAGCACCGTGGCCGATGCGGGGCCGCCGAGCACGTCGTAGCTCTTGAGCACGATCTTCGCGGCCGGGTTGGCGGCCAGCTCCTGCTCCTGGAAGGGCGGATTGGCGAAGTGCGCGGTGATCTCGGTGCCGCCCTTGCTGATGGCGGCGGTAGCTTCGGGGTGCGGCAGCGCGACGCTGATCTTGTCCAGCTTCGCGTACTGCGCGTCGCCCCAGAGCCTGGACGAGGCCAGCTGCAGGATGCGCGATTGCACCGACACGCCCACGGCTGGCAGTGCGATGCGGTCCTTGTCGCCGAAGTCGGCGATGGTCTTGACCGCCGGGTTGGTGCTCACCAGGTAGTACGGGAAGTTGCCCAGCGAAGCCACGCCGCGCACGTTCTGCTTGCCCAGCGTGCGGTCCCACAGCGTGAGCAGCGGGCCCACGCCGGCGCCGGCGATGTCGATGGAGCCTGACAGCAGCGCGTCGTTCATGGCGCTGCCGCCGGAAAGGGTCACCTGCGACACGGCGATGTCCAGGCCCTGGGCCTTGCCGTGTTTCTCGATGAGCTTCTGGTCCTTGGCGACGTCCAGCAGCAGGTAGACGATGCCGAACTGGTCGGCGATGCGGATCTGGCCTTCGGCCCGCGCGCCGGCGACGCCCAGGGCGAGCAGGCCGCCCAGGCCCAGGACGGCCAGGCGGTGGAGGAGGGGTTTCTTCATGTCAAGGGCGATGGCGGGTGGCCGGGGCGTTCTTGGGGTGCGTAGGAGGATCGGGAAAGTTGCGTTGGCATCAGGCCGGCACATCGCCCTCGATGGTGGTGCGGTACAGGCGCCGGCGCTGCGTCGCGGGGCAGCCAGTGGCCAGGTGCAGCACGGAGCGGTTGTCCCAGAACACCAGGTCGCCCGCTCGCCAGCGGTGGCGGTAGACGAATTCGGGCTGTGTGCTGTGCTGGAACAGCGCGTCGAGCAGCGCGCGGCTCTCGTCCTCGGGCAGGTCGATCACGCGGGTCGTGAAGTGCTCGCTGACGAAGAGGGCGGGGCGGCCGGATTCCGGGTGCGTGCGCACGATGGGATGCGCGGCCGGCGGCACCTCGGCGATCTGCTCGGGCGTGAGGTTCGGGCGCCAGGGGCTGCGCTGCTGCAGTTCGGCGTAGCGCGCCAAGTACCAGTGCTCGGCCCAGCGGCCGGCGACGGCGCGCTGGAGGTCCGCGGGCAGCGTCTCGTAGGCCAAGTGCTGGTTGGCGAAGAGCGTGTCGCCGCCCTCGGCTGGCAGCTCCTGCGCGTGCAGGAAGGAGCCCAGGCTCGGCCGGGGCTTGTAGGACAGGTCGGAGTGCCAGAAATGGCCCGCGTCGCCCAGGCCGATGGGCCGGCCGTCCTCGACGATGTTGGACACCACCAGCACTTCCGGATGCGAAGGCAACGCGAACTGCTTGAGCACATGGTGCTGCAGCGGGCCGAAGCGTGCGCTCAAGCCCACCTGCTGGTCGGGCGTGAGCGCGTGCTGGTCGCGGAAGACCAGCACGTGGTGGTCGAGGTGCGCGCGGTGCAGGCGCTGGAAGCCGTCGTCGGACAGCGGCTGCGATAGGTCCAGTCCCAGCACCTCGGCACCCAGGGGGCCGGGCAGAGGGCGGACTTCGAATTCGTTGTGCTGGGACATGCTCTGGATCAAGGTGCTTCAGTGCGAGGCAGTCTAGGGAGCACCTTGCGTACACGGAACGAAGCAGAACGAATGTGCTTCATTGCTTTGCTCAGCAGGCCGCTGATGCGGCGGGCATCACTTGCTGCATGTGGCCCGCGGTGGTTGCTCAAGTAACGGTGCAGCCATTTCAGCTGGGAGTTCCGAGCATGGAATACAACATACACGTATCACTGGGAATTTAAATAGTCACAGACTTCGTGGACGCGGCCTGGCCTGTGCGAGGAAGGTGAAGGGCAAATTAGGGAGAGGAAGAGGCCACGGGTTGTATGAAGGACGGCCTGTCCTTCGATAAAGAAGTTGGTGTTTCTAGCGTGTACGTGTATGTTGTAATTCCTGACTAGGAACTGTTGCTGCCACGCTTCTCCCCCGCCGGTGGGATTGGGGCTCCCTCCATTTGGGGTTGCGGCGCCACCCGAGAGTGCGGTGTGGCTTCGAGCGGGCCCGAGGGGCACTCTCTGCCCTGGTGACGCATGGGTGGGGGAGACATCGTTGTGTGCACCGGTTCGGCAGGCCCTGGAGCCTGACCGTTTCGTCGGAACGCACGCATGACAGGCCGCGGCCGGTCAAGGCCGTGGTGGCGTCCAAGACCTGATCCCCCTCCCGTTCGCGCAGAGCCGATGCGCCGTTGCCGGCGCATCGACCGTTTTCGTCGGTCACCTGGCTGGGGCCAGCGTTAGGAGGGATATCTCATGAGTGTGATCGCTGTCATCGGGCTCGGTTACGTGGGCCTGCCGCTGGCGGTGGAGTTCGGCAAGCAAGCCCGAACCATCGGCTACGACATCGCCACCGACAAGGTGGCCGCCTGCCAGCGCGGAACCGACCCGTCGCGCGAGCTGCCCGACGAGGAGATGGCCGCAGCCCGGCACTGCGTCTACACCAGCGACCCCGCGCTGCTGGCCGAGGCCGACGTCATCATCATCGCCGTGCCCACGCCGGTGGACGCGGCCAAGATCCCCGACTTCGGCCCGCTGCTGGGCGCCAGCAAGAGCGCCGGCAAGCACATGAAGCGCGGCGCCACCGTGGTGTACGAGTCCACCGTCTACCCCGGCGCCACCGAGGAGGTGTGCATCCCGGTGCTGGAGCGCGAGTCGGGCATGAAGTGGAAGCAGGACTTCTTCGTCGGCTACAGCCCCGAGCGCATCAACCCCGGCGACCGCGAGCACACGCTGACCAAGA
>JAEYPG010000433.1 GCA_023410975.1 Pseudomonadota bacterium | reverse complement strand
CCCGGATGCCGCCGCCAGCCGGAAGGCCTGGCTCATCAGCGCGACCACGGCCAGCGCCGCCACGTCCTCGCCGAACTGCCGGTGCAGCGTCGGCCGGCCGCGGCGCAGGCTTGCGTCGTCCATGCATGGCAGGTCGTCCATCACCAGCGAAGCCGCGTGCAGCAGCTCCAGCGCGCAGGCCGCGTCCAGCACGGCCCGCTCCGGGCAGCCCAGCGACTGCGCGGCGCCCAGCAGCAGCAGCGGACGCACGCGCTTGCCCGGCGACAACGCCGCCTCGCGCAGCGCGGCCACGACCAGGTCGTCGTCATCCAGCGGCTGCGGCAGCACCGCGGCCAGGCGGCCTTCGAAACGCGCGCGCAGACCGGCCAGCGCCGGGTCCGCCTCCAGGACGGTCAGGTGGGCCATGGCTTCCATCGCCGCATTGGGCGAGGTCTTCACGACGGATGGTGGCAGTCGGCTGAAAGTCCCCGGGCGCGCAACGTGGGCCGCGCCACATACCCAGGCCCGCGCCGGGCACCGCCTAGAGTTGTCTGGGGGCGGCAGCGCCAGGTACCTGGCGAGCCGTTTGCCCCCGGGCCCGACGACGTGCTTCGTCGCCAACTTCAAGGACGAGGGCTACATCCCATGCCAGTCATGAACATCGGTTCCTCCCCGGCCTCGCGGCTCCGTCCGTGCCCGTGACGCCCGCCGCCAGCCCCCACGCGCCCGGCGACGATGCCCTGGACGCCGATCTGATCCTGGTCGGCGGCGGGCTGGCCAACGGCCTGATCGCCTGGTGCCTGGCCGCCGAGCGCCCGGCGCTGCGGCTGCTGCTGCTGGAGGCCGGGCCCACGCTGGGCGGCAACCACACCTGGTCCTTCCATCCCACGGATCTGAGCGAGGCGCAGCGCGCCTGGCTCGCGCCGCTGGTGGCGCATCGCTGGTCCGGCCACGAGGTTCGCTTCGTGCACCGGCAGAGGCGCCTGCGGGGCGGCTACGCCAGCCTCACGTCCGAGCGCTTCCACGCGCTGCTGTCCGCGCTGCTGGGCCCGCGCGCGCGCTGCGGCGTGGCGGTGCGGTCCGTCATGCCCACGCAGGTGCACCTGGCCGACGGCCGCGTGCTGCGGGCGCGGGCGGTGATCGACGGCCGCGGCCTGCGCCGCAGCGCCCACCTGGCGCTGGGCCACCAGAAATTCCTCGGCCAGGAACTGCAGCTCGAAGCCCCGCACGGCCTGGAATCGCCGCTGCTGATGGACGCCACCGTGGACCAGCTCGACGGCTACCGCTTCGTCTACGTGCTGCCCTTCAGCGCCGACACGCTGCTGGTGGAGGACACCTACTACGCCGATGCCGGCGATCTCGACGCCGAGGCGCTGCGCGGGCGCATCGCCCAGTACGCCGCCGCGCGCGGCTGGCGCGTGCGCCGGGTGCTGCGCGAGGAGCAGGGCGTGCTGCCCATCGTGCTCTCCGGCGACGTCGAGGGCTTCTGGCGCGAGGCCGGCGGCGTGCCGGCGTCGGGGCTGTCGGCCGGGCTGTTCCATCCCACCACGGGTTATTCCCTGCCTGACGCCGTGGCGCTGGCGGAACTCGTGGCCGCGCAGCCCGATCTGTCGGCTGACGTGCTGTTCGAGGCCATCCGGCGCCACGCCATCGAGCGCTGGCAGTCGCGCAGCTTCTTCAGGCTGCTCAACCGGATGCTGTTCCGATCCGCTCCACCCCACCTGCGCTGGAAGGTCATGCAACGCTTCTACGGACTGCCTGAAGGGCTGATCGCCCGCTTCTACGCCGCGCGGCTCAAGCCGCTGGACAAGCTGCGCATCGTCTCGGGCAAGCCGCCGGTGCCGCTGGGCGCTGCGCTGCGCGCGGTGCTGGACCGGCCGGCCTCGCGCACGGAGGCTTCCCGATGAGCGTGGAGCGCCGCGCCATCGTCATCGGCGCCGGCTTCGGCGGCATCGCGCTGGCGATCCGGCTGCAGTCCGCCGGCATCGCCACCACGCTGGTGGAAGCGCGCGACAAGCCTGGCGGCCGGGCCTACGTCTACGAGGACCAGGGCTTCACCTTCGACGCCGGGCCGACCGTCATCACCGACCCCAGCGCGCTCGAAGAGCTCTTCGCGCTCAGCGGGCGGCGCATGGGCGACTACGTGGAGCTGCTGCCCGTCTCGCCGTTCTACCGGCTGTGCTGGGAGGACGGCTCTGTCTTCGACTACGACAACGACCAGGCGCTGCTGGACCGGCAGATCCGCGCGCGCTGCCCCGAGGACGTGGAGGGCTACCAGCGCTTCCTGCGCTACTCGCGCGCGGTGTTCGAGGAGGGCTACCTCAAGCTCGGCACGGTGCCCTTCCTTTCCTTCCGCAGCATGGCGGCGGCCGGTCCGCAGCTGGCGCGGCTGCAGGCCTGGCGCAGCGTGTACGCCATGGTTTCGCGCTTCATCCGCGACGAGCAGCTGCGCCAGGCCTTCTCCTTCCACTCGCTGCTGGTGGGCGGCAACCCCTTCGCGACCTCCTCCATCTACGCGCTGATCCACGCGCTGGAGCGCCAATGGGGCGTGTGGTTTCCGCGCGGGGGCACGGGCGCGCTGGTGCGGGCGCTGGTGCGGCTGTTCCAGGACCTGGGCGGCACGCTGCGCTTGAACGCTCCGGTGGAACGCATCGAGCTGCGGGACGGCCGCGCCTGCGGTGTCACGCTGCGCGGGGGCGAGCGGCTGGAGGCGGACCGCGTGGCCTCCAACGCCGACGTGGTCCACACCTACGAGCGGCTGCTGGGCCACTCGGCGCGCGGCGAGGCGCAGGCGAGGGCGCTCAAGGCCAAGCGCTTCAGCATGTCGCTGCTGGTGATCCATTTCGGGCTGCGCCGGCAGCATCCGCACCTGCGCCACCACATGGTGTGCTTCGGGCGGCGCTACCGGGAGCTGATCAACGAGATCTTCGCCGGCCCGCTGCCGCAGGACTTCTCGCTCTACCTGCACTCGCCTTGCGTGACCGACCCCTCGCTGGCGCCGCCGGGCTGCGGCAGCCACTACGTGCTGGCGCCGGTACCGCACCTGGGGCACGCGCCGGTGGACTGGGGCGTGGAGGGGCCGCGCCTGCGCGACCGCATCCTGGAGTACCTGGAGGCGCGGCACATCCCGTCACTGCGCGCGGACCTCGTGACCTGCAGACTGTTCACGCCGGCCGACTTCCGCGACGAGCTCGGCGCCCATCTCGGCTCGGCCTTCTCGCTGGAGCCGGTATTGACCCAAAGCGCGTGGTTCCGGCCGCACAACCGCGATGCCGTCATTCCCAACCTCTACATCGCCGGGGCGGGCACGCATCCCGGCGCCGGGGTGCCGGGCGTGGTGGGGTCGGCCAAGGCCACCGCGCGGCTGATGCTGGAGGACCTGCGATGAGTGTGATCCGAGACACGGCCACCGCGGCCCGAGCCCGCCGGGCGCTGCTGCGCCTGACCGGCAGCTCCCGGTCCCGCGCCGAAGCCGAAGCCGCCCGGCACGGCAGCGAGACCATCCAGGCCGGCTCCAGCAGCTTCGCCGCCGCAGCCCGGCTTTTCGATGCCGAGACGCGGCGCAGCACCGTGATGCTCTACGCCTGGTGCCGCCACTGCGACGACGTGATCGACGGCCAGGAGCTGGGCCACGGCCAGCGCGCGAGCCGGCGCGAGGACAGCCTGCGCCGCCTGGCCGAGCTGGAGGCGCTGACCTGGCGCGCCTGCGCCGGCCAGCCCTGCCACCACGTGGCCTTCGACGGGCTGGCCGAGGTGGTGCGCCGCCACGCCATCCCGACCAGCCTGCCGCTGGAGCACCTGAGCGGCTTCCGCATGGACGTGGAGGAGACGCGCTACGAGACGCTGGCCGACACGCTGCTCTACTGCTACCGCGTCGCCGGGGTGGTGGGCTTGATGATGGCGCGCGTGATGGGTGCGCGCGACCCGGCGGTGCTGGACCGCGCCTGCGACCTGGGGCTGGCCTTCCAACTCACCAACATCGCGCGCGACATCGTGGAGGACGCCTGCGTCGGCCGCATCTACGTGCCGCTGTAGTGGCTGCACACGGCGGGCATCCCGGCGCACGCGGTGGCCGAGCCGCGCCACCGCGCCGCGCTGGCGCAGGTGGCGGCGCGCGTCGTGGCCGCGGCGGACCCGTACTA
>JAEYPG010000428.1 GCA_023410975.1 Pseudomonadota bacterium | reverse complement strand
TCAATGAATCGGAAATGACGCGGCTTGAGAAAAGTTGGGCGGCAAGACTAAAGAAATGTCAGAAATGACGGTATATTGACACATATCAGACAAATTCTTTCAGGTAGGTGGTCGGAGGCAGTGCCTCCGGCTGCTTTGGACTGGAGGGGCTACCCAATGAAGCTGCAGGACATGACGGTCAAATCGAAGCTGGCGGCAGGTTTCGCACTGCTGGCCTTGCTGGTCATTGCCGTATGCGCGCTGTCGCTGCGCGTCCTTGGCCAGGAGCGCGCGGGCTTTGAGCGCTACACCGGCGAGGTGTCGGCGCGGCTGGCATTGGCGACGCAGGCGCATGCGGCTGCAGACGCGCGGGCCATCGCTGCGCGCAACCTGGTCCTGGTGACGGCGCCGGCCGACCGTGACGCCGAGAAGGCGGCCGTCGCGAAGGCGCACGCGCAGATGGATGCCGCGATGCGCCGGCTGCGCGGACTGATGTCCTCCGCCTCCGAGCAGGAGCGCAGCCTGTTCCGGGAGATCGAGAGCGTCGAGGCGCGCTACGGGCCTTTGGCGCTGAACATCGTGGGCCTGGCGCTCGAAGGGCAGCGCGAGCAGGCCATCGAGAAGATGAACACCGAATGCCGGCCGCTGCTGGCCACGCTGGTCAACAGCGTCAACGCCTACATCGACCACGGCAACGCGCTGGCCGAGGAGTCGGTGCGCGAAGCCGCTGCCACCTACGCGCTCAGCCGCAACCTGATGCTGGGAGCCTGCCTGGTGGCCGTGCTGCTGGCCGGTGGCCTGGCGCTGACGATCACGCCCTCCATCACCCGGCAGCTCGGTGGCGAGCCGGCCGAGGCCGCTCGCGTGGCTCGCGAGATCGCCCAGGGCAACCTGGCCGTGGACCTGAGCTGCAGCGCGGGCGACGACCGCAGCCTGATGGCCGCGATGAAGACCATGCGCGACAACCTCGTGCGCACCGTGGGCGAGGTGCGGCGCAACGCCGAGGGCGTGGCCAGCGCCAGCGCGCAGATCGCCCAGGGCAACCAGGACCTGAGCCAGCGCACCGAGCAGCAGGCCTCGGTGCTGCAGGAGACCGCCGCCTCGATGGACGAGCTCGGCAGCACGGTGCACCACAACGCCGACAACGCCGGCCAGGCCAACCAGCTCGCGCAGGGCGCTTCGGCCGTGGCGCTCAAGGGCGGCGAGGTGGTGGCGCAGGTGGTGCAGACCATGCGCGGCATCGAGGACAGCTCCAAGAGGATCGCCGACATCATCGGCGTGATCGATGGCATCGCCTTCCAGACCAACATCCTGGCGCTCAATGCCGCGGTAGAAGCCGCGCGTGCCGGCGAGCAGGGCCGCGGCTTTGCCGTGGTGGCCGGCGAGGTGCGCACGCTGGCGCAGCGCAGCGCCGAGGCGGCCAAGGAGATCAAGGCGCTGATCACCGACAGCGTGCAGCGCGTGGGCGACGGCTCGGCCCTGGCCGACCAGGCTGGCCAGACCATGGCCGAGGTGGTGACGTCCATCCAGCGCGTCACGGGCCTCATGGGCGAAATTCACAGCGCCAGCAGCGAGCAGAGCAAGGGCGTGGCGCAGGTGGGCGAGGCCGTGACGCAGATGGACCAGGTCACGCAGCAGAACGCGGCGCTGGTCGAGGAAAGCGCCGCAGCGGCGGAGAGCCTGCGGCAGCAGGCGCAGCGCCTGGTGGAAGCGGTGTCGGTGTTCCGGCTGGCGGCCGTGGCGCCGAGGTGAGGCGCGGCCACGGGGGCGGACGCGTGGACGGGCTTCTGAGCCGCGCCCCTACATCAGCGCGACGCCCTTGATCTGCGCGAACACCTCGTCGCCCGGCTTCAGCGCGAGGCTTTCGCAGCTGCGGCGCGTGATGCGCGCCAGCAGCCGCGTGCCGCCCAGGCCGCCGACGGCAAGCTGCAGCAGCGCGGTGCCGCGGTCGGCCTGCACCTGCTCCACCAGGGCGGGCAACACGTTGACGATGGTGCTTTCCTGCGGCGGCACCCGCGCCAGGCTCACGTCGCGTGCCAGCACGTGCGCGCGCACGCGCTGCCCCAGCGTCATGCCCGGCGCCTCGCCCACCCACAGCGCGCCGCTGCTGAAGCCGATGCGCACCAGCCCATAGGCCTCGTCGCGTTCCAGCACCCGCGCCTCGATCACCACGCCGGCCTCGTCCGGCGCGCCCGGGACGCCGCGGCGCACCAGCGCCGGCAGGTCCGTGCGTGCCATCAGCTCGGCCAGCGGACCGGCCGCCTGCACCCGGCCGCCCTGCAGCAGCACGAGGTGGTCGGCCAGGCGCGCCACCTCGTCCAGCGAGTGCGTGACGTAAAGGATGGGCAGCGCCATCTCGCGCTGCAGCCGCTCCAGGTAGGGAAGGATCTCCGCCTTGCGCGCCGCGTCCAGCGCGGCCAGCGGCTCGTCCATCAGCAGCACCTCGGGCGCCGTGGCCAGCGCGCGTGCGATGGCCACGCGCTGGCGCTCGCCGCCGGAGAGCGTGCCCACGCGGCGGCGCATCAGCGCGCCGATGCCCAGCAGCTCGATCACCGGTTCCAGCGCCAGGCGCTGCGCCGCGGCGCCGGCGCGCTTGCGCCCGTAGGCGAGGTTGCCCTGCACGTCCAGGTGCGCGAACAGCGCGGATTCCTGGATCACGTAGCCCAGCGGGCGCCGGTGCGTGGGCACGAACACGCCCTGCGCGTCGTCCTGCCACAGCGCCTCTCCCATCGCCACCCGCCCCCGCGCGCGCTCCAGCCCGGCCATGGCGCGCAGCAGGGTGGTCTTGCCGCAGCCCGAGGGGCCGAACAGCGCCGTGACGCCGCGCGCGGGCAGCTCCAGCGCCACCTCCAGAGAGAAACCGTGCCGTTGCAGGTGCAACCGGGCCTCGATCACGGGCGTCCCCCGTCGCGCGGCGAGCGGTTGAGCAGGTACAGCGCCACCAGTACCGTGAGCGCGAAGGCCACCATGCCGGCGGCCAGGCGGTGCGCGTCGGCGATCTCGCCGGCCTCCACGTGGTCGTACACGGCCATGGACAGCACCCGCGTCTGCCCGGGGATGTTGCCGCCAATCATCAGCACCACGCCGAACTCGCCCACCGTGTGTGCGAAGCCCAGCACGCTGGCCGTGAGCAGCCCCGGGCGCGCCAGCGGCAGCGCCACGGTGAAGAAGCGGTCCAGCGGCCCGGCGCGCAGCGTGGATGCAGCCTCCAGCGTGCGCTCGGGAATGGCCTCGAAGGCCTGCTGCAGCGGCTGCACCACGAAGGGCATGGAATAGATAACCGAAGCCACCACCAGACCGCCGAAGCTGAAAGGCAGCCGCTGCCAGCCCAACGTGTCCATCAGTTGCCCCAGGGGACCGTTCGGGCTCATGAACAGCAGCAGGTAAAAACCCAGCACCGTGGGCGGCAGCACCAGCGGCATCGCCACCAGCGCCGCGGCCACGGGCTTCAGGCGCGAGCGCGTGCGCGCCAGCGCCCAGGCCAGCGGGGTGCCCACCAGCAGCAGCAGCAGCGTGCTCGTGGCCGCCAGCGCTGCCGTCAGGCGCACGGCGCTCCAGTCGGCCTCGGTCACGGCTTGCCCGGCCTCACGGGCGTCGCGGCCTCGCCGGGAACGCGATAGCCCCAGGCGCGGATCACCGCCTTGGCCGGCTCGGTCTTCAGGTAGGCCAGCAGGGCCGCGGCGGCGGGGCGGTTCTGGCCGGGCTTGAGCAGCACGGCGTCCTGGCGGATTTCCCCGTGCAGGTTCGCGGGCACGCGCCACCAGGAACCCGTGGGCGTCTGTCCCGGCACGGAGAGTTGCGACCAGGCGATGAAGCCCAGCTGGGCATTGCCCGAGGCCGTGAACTGGTGCGCCTGGGCGATGGACTCGGCCGTGACCAGCCGCGGCGCCACCGCCGCTTCGAGCCCGCGCGCGCGCAGCACCTCCAGCGCCGCGCGGCCGTAGGGCGCGGTCTTGGGATTGGCGATGGCCAAGTGCTTCCAGCGGTCCGAGCCCAGCACGGCGCCCTGGGCGTCCACCAGGCCCGGCTGTGCGCTCCACAAAGCCAACTCGCCGATGGCGTAGGTGAAGCGGCTGCCGGACACGGCACGGCCCTCGGCCTCCAGCTTCGCGGGCGTCTCGTCGTCGGCCGAGAGCAGCAGCTCGAAGGGCGCACCCGCGGCGATCTGCGCGTAGAGCTTGCCGGTGCTGGCCGCTGCCGCCTTGAGCTTGTGGCCGGTGCGCGCCTCGAAGCCCTGGGCGATGCGCGCCAGCGGCGCATTGAAGTTGGCCGCCACGGCCACCAGCACCTCGTCAGCCCGGGCCGCGCCGGTCGCGCCCGCACCCATCAAGCCCGACAACAGCGCCGCCAGCGCCGCCGTCCCCGTCTTCCGTTCCGGCATGCAATACCCCCTGAAACAGGACTCCATCATGCGGGAAAACACCTGGGGGTCGCGGGATCGTCAGGGCTTGTGCGCTGGCCAGCGCTGCGGGGCGGAGGAACGTTGTCGCATGACATATGCGAAAAACAAATTTGGATAGCCCGATTTGGTCGCTGCAATTGCATAAACAACTTTGAAAATGCGGCATTCGCATCAAAACAAACGGGGCTGTTCACCGTGAACCTTCAGCAACTGCGCTCCGTGCGCGAGGCCGTGCGCCAGGGCTTCAACCTCACCGTCGTGGCCGAAGTGCTGCACACCTCGCAGCCCGGCGTGAGCCGCCAGATCCGGGAGCTGGAGGAGGAGATCGGCATCGAGCTCTTCGTGCGCGTGGGCAAGCGCCTGACGGGGCTGACGCCGCCAGGCGAGATGGTGCTGCCGATGATCGAGCGGCTGCTGCAGGAGGCGCACAACATCCGCTGCGCCGGGCAGGAGTTCGCCGCGCAGGGCAAGGGCACGCTGACCATCGCCGCCACGCACTCGCAGGCGCGCTACGCGCTGCCGGCGGCGGTGCGGGACTTCAGCGAGCGCTACCCCGAGGTGGCGCTGCGGCTCAAGCAGGGTTCGCCGCAGCAGGTGGCGGAGCTGCTGATCGAGGGCGAGGCCGACATCGGCGTGGCCACCGAGGCGCTGGCGAGCTACCCGGAGCTGGTGGCGCTGCCCTGCTACTCCTGGACCCACGCCGTGATCGTGCCGCCCGGCCATGCGCTGGCGCAGGAGGCGGCGCAGGGCACGCCGCTGACGCTGGAGCGGCTGGCGGCCTTTCCCATCGTCACCTACGAGCCCGGCTACACGGGCCGCAGCCACATCGACGAGGCCTTCGAGCGGCGTGGGCTGAAGTTCGACGTGGTGCTCTCCGCGATGGATGCGGACGTGATCAAGACCTACGTCGAGCTGGGCATGGGCGTGGGCATCATCGCCGCCATCGCCTGCGACGAGGAGCGCGACCAGCGGCTGACGGTGCTGGACGCGCGCCATCTCTTCGCCACCAACATGACGCGGCTGGCGGTGCGCCGCGGCAGCTTCCTGCGCGGCTTCGTCTTCGACTTCATCCACTGCTTCGCCCCGCCGCTCACGCGCACGCAGGTGGAGCAGGCGATGGCGGCGGCGCCGGGCGACGACGTGCAGCTCTGAGGGCCAGCCCTTTCAAGGTCCATTGATCAGTCAAGGCGACCGCGGGCCAGTACACGTGCCGTGGCGACGTGGCGCGAGGCTTCGCGGTGGCTGACGTAATCCTTCTTTGCCGTGGGCTTGGCCTTGCGGCGATGGCGGCGCAACTGCGCGGGCTGGACATGCGCCGCGATGTCCAGCAGCGCCTGCGCCAGTGCTGTGGCATCGAGCTGCTCGTAGGCGGCCCAGGCTCGGGCCTCCACGGCCACGAGCATGCCCGCGTAGTGGGTACGGATCTCGCTGGCCAAGTAGTACAGCGAGACATCTGCCACCTCGGCAAGTTCGCTGGCATGGCGTGCATGCACCGCCGCCTGCAGCACCGCGAGCACGTTGTACGCCAGCACCGCCACGCCAAAGGCCAGCAGCGCAGCGCGCGGCTGGCCCAAGCTGGCGACTTCGCTGTGCAGTACCGACTCCAGGCGCTGGAACATCGCCTCGATGGACCAGCGCCGGCGGTACAGCCGCGCCACCGTGCAGCCGTCCATGTCTTGCGCATCGAGATTGGTCAGCAGCCGCACCACTGTGTCGCCGTCCTCGGTGGGCACGTCCAGCGTCAGCTCGATGCGCCGCAGCGCCCGCGGCTGGCCATGTTGGCCCTCGGGCGGGGGCAGTTGCACTGGCTGCTCCGCCACCGTGCCCGTGTCGATGCGCCCGCATGGGCGCAGCGGGCCGCACGGCGTGGGGTGTGCGTTGATGCCGTGCTCGCGCACGATGAAGCACGCTCCCTGGGCGGCCCACCCGCGCAGGATGGCGCGGGTGCTGAAGTTGCAGTCGGCCAGCCACAGCTCACCGCGATGGGCCTGCTGCAGCAGCGGCGCCACGAGCAGCCGCTCCTGCACGTGGGCGTCTTCTGCAGGCACCACATCGACCACCAAGGCGCTGTCGGGGTCGAAGACCACCAGCGACTGCCCGGGCATCGCCGCGCCGCGGTAGCCGCGCAGCGGCTTGATGCGCCGCTCGCTGCCCGCCAGATGGCTGCCGTCGAGGATGCGCACGCGCCAGCCCGGGGCCAGCGCCGGCTTGCCGCGCTGCAGCAACGCCATCACCGGTGCCAGGCGCTGGGCGCTGCCGGCTACGAGTGCGCGCACCAGCGCCGGCTCGGTGCCATTGACCTTGTCGTACAGCGCCGTGATCGACACTGGCAGCGCCGCGCCGGCCGCCTGCGCCGCCGCGTGCAGCGACGGCCGCAACCCCACCGCTACCAGGCTCATGAGCTCCACCGTGGTCGAAAACAGCAGCTCGCGCACGTACTGGTGCTGGGCGTGCTGAGCGAACACTTCGTCGATCCAGGCCGGATCGAGCGTGCGCTGCAGCGCCAGCCGGGCCATGAGCGTTACGGGACTGTGGTGCGCAAAGCGCTCCACAACAGCATCCACCACCGTCATCGCACACCTCCACTGCTGCCGGGTGCGTCAGAGGTCGCAGCGTGCTCGCTAACTGGGCACCTTGAAAGGGCTGGCTCTGAGGGCCACCCCGCCGCGTCCCGTGGCCGGCTCAACCGACGCGAAAGGGCAGCTCCACGCTGAAGACGCTGCCCTGCCCGGGCTGGCTTTGCAGCTGCACGGTGCCACCCATCAGGTCTACCAGCCGGCGCACGATCGACAGGCCCAGGCCCGTGCCGCCGAAGCGCCGCGTCGTGGAGCTGTCGGCCTGGACGAAGGGCTCGAAGATGCGCTCCTGCTGCTCGGCCGCGATGCCGATCCCCGTGTCGGCGACCTCGAAACGCAGCCACGCCAGCCCGGCCTCGCGGGTCCGCAGCTGCAGCCGCAGCGCCACCTGGCCGGCCGCCGTGAACTTCACCGCGTTGCCCAGCAGGTTGAGCAGCACCTGGCGCAACCGCAGCGGGTCGCCGATGAGCCCCAGCGGCACGTCCGCCGCGACGTCCGCCCGCAGCGCCAAACCCTTGGCATCGGCCTGCGTCCTGACCATCGCCTGCACTGCGTCGAGCAGCGGCATCACCTCGAAAGCCACCTCCTCCAGGCGCATTTCGCCGGCCTCGATGCGCGATAGGTCGAGCACGTCGTTGGTCAGCGCCAACAGTTGCTCGCCGGCGTGCTGGATGTGGGTGACGAAGCTCGCCACGTCGTCGGGCATGGCACGCTGGCGCAGCAGGTGGCTCAAGCCGATGACGGCGTTGAGCGGGGTGCGGAACTCGTGGCTCATGTTGGCCAGGAACTGCGATTTCACCCGGCTGGCCTCTTCTGCGGAGGCGCGAGCCGCCTCGGCCGACGCCAGGGCTGCTTCCGCTGCGTTGCGGGCCGCCTGGAGATCCAGGATCGATCTCCGGCGTTGGCAGGCCTGTCCGGCCAGCACCAGCCCGGTGAGCGCCGCGGCCATGATGAAGGACTGCACCAGCAACTGGTGGATTTCGAGCGACGGCTCGATGGCGAAGGACCCATATCCCTTCTGGGTATAAATTACGGTTTGAAGAGTCGTCAGTAAGTTTGCAAAAACGATGGACAGGAATTCGCCGCGCAGCGCCACCCAGATCAATACGGGCAATATAAAGAACTCGTTGGGATAGGGCTGAATCCACACCCAGTGTCCGCCCAGCAGCAGTACGCAAAGCATGAGACAGATTTCTGCCGTGCCGGCGGGGGGCTTGTCGTGCAGGGCGCGCTGTTTCCTGAAAAGGAAAAGCACCAGGGGCGCGAAAACCAAGACGCCGGCCGCGTCGCCCGTCCACCAGAGTTTCCAGGCGCTCAGCAACGGTTGCCCGGTGTGGAAGCTCATGGCCGTGCCGCCCACGACGGTGCTCAGCAAGGGGCTGGCCAAGGCCGCCAGCAGCGTGAAAGCCAGTACCGAGGCCGTGCCTTCCAGCCTGAACTCGCCACCGGCCCAGCGCCTCAGAAGATAGGCGCCCGTGGCGGCTTCCAGCGTGTTTCCCACAGCGACGGCGACGCACACCCCGGGCGGGAAGCCGAAGATCAGCAAACTGGCAATGAAGTCGAAGACCGCACCGGCAGCGATGAACCAAGGCCGCATCGACTTGGCGCAAAGCAGCAGCGCCGCCAGGAACAGCCCGCTCGGCGGCCACAGCGCAGCGCTCAGGTCCGGCGCGATGAAAAGCACCTGGCCTCCCCAGGCGCTCAGCAGATAAGCTGCCGCGAAGACTGACAGCCAAAATAAATGCCTGGCTGTCTTCATATTGTTGCCACCCATGAACCAAGAACCTCAAGCATGCGGCCGCTCGGCGGCATGGCGTCAATCAGATCGCGTTGCACCTGTTTTCGGGGCCAGAATGTCAATGGCCGAAGATGAATCCCTCATTTCATTTCCCTTCATGTGGCGGACTGCTGTCTGTATCCGATGGCTCCGGAACTGAAAATCAGTGGCGACGGGGATTGGGGTCGCTTGCTTTCCGAGAATTCCAGGTGCGCGTTGGCGGGCAGGCGCGCGCTGCGCGGCACTGTACAGGGGTGGTTGGTGAAAGGCATTGCCGTGGCAGGAAGAAAACTTGCGAATGGCGCCATGTTTATCGGCGGCCAAGGCCCTGAAGCAGGGTGCGCGCGGCGGCAAGGCGGGTAACGTCCATTCGCCATCCACGACCAACGGTCGGCAAGCGGTTTTGTGTCCAAAGTGTTACGTTTGATGTGGGCAGCCTTTGCGCGGGGTCAATCTCCGGCGTGATTGGTCGATGTACGCGCTTGCATTTGTCCTTTCCCAGGCACCGCCTGCAAGCATCAACAACGACCGATCAAGGCCATATCAATCATGGAAGTACTCAACCGCTGGCGTATCGGACCCCGGCTTGTAGCCGGTTTCGGACTGGTCCTGTCCTTGCTTTGCGCGATGGGTGCGGTGGCCTTGGTGGAAATATCCACCTTGGCCGGCGTCTCCGACTACTACGCCGAAAACCTGGTGCCCTCGTTCGAGACCGAGCACCAGCTCTCCATGGCGCTGAGCGCCATACGCAGGTTCGAGTCGCAGCACATCATGGCCAAGAGTGCGGCGCACATGGACGAAATGGAACAGCGAATCGGTGAACAGCAGAAGTTGACGGCGCAAGCGCTGGAGCACTACGAGAAGGTGCTGCTGTCCGACGATGAGGACCGGCGCCTGTTGGGCGCGGTGCGCGCTGCGATCACGGCGTACTACGCCCAGTGGGAGCAGATACGGAGCGTGTCGCGCAGTACGGTCGAGAACCCGGCGGCGCTGGAGAAGGCGCAGGAGATGCTTTTCGGCTCCTCGCGCGAGGCCTACCAAACCCTCGACGTGGCGCTGCAGCAATGGTGGGCCTACAACACCCGGCTGGCTGTTCAGCAGAAGGACGTGGCGACGGCCACGGAACGGCAGGCGCGCGCGGTGCTGCTCGGATGCGCCGCGCTGGCGTTGGTGCTGAGCGGCGCAGCGGCGCTGCTGATCACGCGCTCCATCACCAAGCCCCTGACGCGTGCGGTGCAGACCGCCGAGGCCGTGGCCGATGGCGATCTTTCCACGCGCGTGGAGGCGCGCGGCGACGACGAGGTTTCGTCGCTGCTGCAGGCGCTGGCACGCATGAACCAGCGCCTGTCGGACCTGGTGCGCCAGGTGCGCAGCGGCTCCGACTCCATCGCCACCGGCAGCCGCGAGGTGGCCGTGGGCAGCAGCGACCTGTCGCAGCGCACCGAGAAGCAGGCCGCCAGCCTGGAGGAGACGGCGGCGTCCATGGAGCAGCTCAACGTCACCGTCAAGCACAACGCCGACACGGCACAGCAGGCCTCGCAGATGGCCTCGGCGGCCAGCGAGGCCGCGCGCAAGGGCGGCGTGGTGGTCTCGCAGGTGGTCTCCACGATGGACGAGATCAGCGCCAGCTCCCGCAAGATCGAGGACATCATCGGCGTGATCGACGGCATCGCGTTCCAGACCAACATCCTGGCCCTCAACGCCGCGGTCGAGGCCGCGCGCGCGGGCGAACAGGGCCGCGGCTTCGCCGTGGTGGCCGGCGAGGTGCGCAACCTGGCGCAGCGCAGCGCCGGAGCGGCCCGGGAGATCAAGACGCTCATCGCCGACAGCGTGAGCAAGGTCCAGACGGGCTCGCAGCTGGTGGACGATGCCGGCGCGACGATGCAGGACCTTGTGAGCCAGGTCCAGCGCGTGTCGGACCTGCTGGGCGAGATCAGCTCCGCTTCGGCTGAACAGACCAGCGGCATCGCGCAGGTCAGCCAGGCGGTGTCGCAGCTCGATGAGGTGACGCAGCAGAACGCCGCGCTGGTGGAGCAGAGCACGGCTGCGGCCGGCAGCCTGAACCAGCAGGCCCAGCGCCTGGCGGAGCTGGTGCGCACCTTCAGGATCGATCAGGAGACGGCGGCGCCGCCGCAGGCACCCGCGCCCGCGCCCGTCGCCGCGGTACCGGCGCAGCGCGTCCTCGCGCAGGTCCGCACCAGCGGCCGAGCGGTCCCAGCGCCGCGCGCCCTGGCAACACCGCCCGCGGCTGCGGTCACGAGCGCGCGCGACCAGGACGAGTGGACCTCGTTCTGAGCGTGCCGCCGTTGGGGCTGAACCAGTAGCTCCAGCCGGTTCAGCTCGCGAAGCGCCACCGCGGTGGCGTCGTTGGCGCTGCGCCGCGCGCCCGACGCGCCAGGCGCTGCTCCACGCCCGTGACCCAGCGCTGCGCCAGTGGCCAGGGGCCAAAGCCCGAGTCGGCGTTGATGTGCCCGGCGTCCCCCAGGTTGAGCGTGCACAGGCCCCAGCGCTCGGCCCAGGCCAGGGCGCTGGCGGCCTGCATCCAGGGATCGGTGTCGCTGGCCACCAGCAGCCCCGGCCGGCCCAGCGGCCCGCGTGGCAGCAGCGGCGTGACGCCGAATTTCCCCGGCTCGGCCGGTGCCACCAGCAGCGTGGCGACGATGGGCGAGTCCGGCCGCAGCGCCAGGTGCCGCGCCAGCGTGAGGCAGCCGAAGCTGTGCGCCACGGCGATCCAGCGCGCCGGAGCGGCTTGCCGCAGCGTGGATTCCAGCGTGGCGGCCCAGCGATCCAGGGCCGGGCGCTCCCAGTCGGACTGCACCACGCGCAGCGCGCCGCGGTGGCGCGACTGCAGCCAGGTCTGCCAGTGCGCCGGGCCGCTGTCGCGCAGGCCCGGAATGATCAGCAGGCGCGCCGGCAGGGTCATAGCGTGGCGATCGACACCTCGGTCGATTTCACGAGCGCGATGACTTCCTTGCCCGGCTCCAGCCCCAGTTCCTTGACGGAGCGGCTGGTGATGACGGAGGTGACGATGAGCCCGCCGGGGGTCTCGATGTCCACCTCGGACACCACCGGCCCGTGGATGATCTCGATCACCTTGCCGCGGAACTGGTTGCGTACGTTGATGGCGGTGATGGGCATGTGCCGTGGCTCCTGTCTTGTTGTGTCGGGGGCTCAGACGGCCCGGCGCAGCCGGCCGGCGGCGGGCGAGGCGTCGTCGTCGTCCGCCTCGGTTTCCGGCGGGGTGGAAGGCTTGAGCAGCCGCTCCAGCACCCGCGCCTCGAAGGCGGCGAAGGCCGGGTCGGCGCGCGGACGCGGGCGCGGCAGCGGCACCCGCTCGTCAAAGGCGATGCGCTGGTCCTCGATCAGCACCACGCGGTCGGCCAGCGCCA
>JAEYPG010000420.1 GCA_023410975.1 Pseudomonadota bacterium | reverse complement strand
GGCCGGCGCGGGCGCCTGGCCCTCGGCGGCGGCCGTCGCTGCCAGAGCTGTACCGGCCAGGCCCAGGCCCGAGCGCAGCAGGAACTGCCGCCGCGCGGGCGCGGCGCCGGTGGAGAAGGCATCCATGTTCACGGCTGCACCTCCAGCGCGTCCGGCGTGATCACCTCTTCCACGCGCAGCCGCGTGATGGCGGCGATCTGCGCCAGCGCCTCCTGCAGTTCCGCCTCGGTGTCGGCGTTGGCGGTGCGGCGGCGCAGCGTCTCCAGGATCTGCGCCTTGCCGTGGCGGCGCGCCGCGATGATGAAGGGGAAGCCGTGGCGCTGGCGGTATTGGGCATTGAGCGCCTGCAGCTCGCGCAGCTCTGCGGCGGTGAGCGCGTTGAGCCCCGCGCTGGCCTGCTCGGCCACCGATTCGCTCGTCATGGTGCCGGCCTGCGCCTCCTTGCCGGCCAGCTCGGGGTGGGAGCGCAGGAACTCGACCTGCACGGCGCGCGAGGCGCGGCGCACCACCGCCATCAGCGCCTCGTGCAGCGCGTCCACGCTGGGGAAGGGCCGCGCGGCCCAGGCGGCTTCAGCCACCCACGGCGAGTGCTCGAAGCTGCGGCCCAGCGCGGCGACGAAGCCGGCACGGTCCAGGCGGTTGACGTGGTCCAGGGTCAGGGTCGTGGTCATGGTGTCGGGGTCCGGTCGGGTCAGTGGGAGAGGGTGCGGGAGGGCTTGGCGGTGGGCTTCGCGAAGCGCGGGATGCAGCGCAGGATCAGCAGCGTGGCGCAGGCCTCGACGGCGGCGACCACGAACAGGCCGGAGGTCAGCGAGCCGGTAGAGGTCTTGATCAGGCCCAGCATGTAGGGCGCACCGAAACCTGCGAGGTTGGCGATGGAGTTGATCAGCGCCACGCCGCCGGCCGCGGCCGCGCCCGTCAGGAAGCGGTTGGGCATCTGCCAGAACACGGGGATCGCGCTCATGGTGCCCACGATGGCCAGGCCCAGGGCCACCAGCGTCAGCATCGCGCTGGAACGCAGCAGCAGGGCGACGGCCAGCAGCGAGGCGGCACCCAGGCCGGCAGCCAGCGCGCAGTGCCAGCGGGACTCCTGGTGGCGGTCGGAATGGAAGCCGTTGAAGATCATGCCGACGGCGCCGCAGAGGTAGCAGGCCGCCATGATCCAGCCCACGGCCACCGGGCTGCTGAAGCCCACTTCCTTGACCAGCGTCGGGCCGTAGAAGGTCAGCGAGGAGTTGGCGGCGATGATGCAGAAGAACACCAGGATCAGCAGCCAGATGCGGCCGCCGCGCAGCGTGGCCAGCAGGCTGTGCTCACGGTGGCCCATGGCGTGGTGGTCGCGCTCCAGGTCGTCCTGCACCAGGCGGCGCTCACGCTCGGTGAGCCACTTGGCGTCGGCCGGCTTGTCGGTGAGGTAGAACCAGGTCACGAGCCCGGCCAGCACCGAGGGGATGCCTTCCAGCAGGAACACCCACTGCCAGCCCTGCCAGCCGTTGGCGCCGTCGAGGCCGGACATGATGGTGCCGGCCAGCGGGCCGCCGATCACGCCCGCCAGGGCCGAGGCCGACATGAACATGCCGAAGGCCTTGGCGCGGCGGTCGTTGGGGAACCAGTAGGTCAGGTAAAGGATGACGCCGGGGTAGAAGCCGGCCTCGAACACGCCCAGCAGGAAGCGCAGGAAGTAGAACATCTCCGGCGTCTTCACGAACATCATCACGATGCTCGTGAGGCCCCAGCCGATGGTGATGCGCATGAGCGTCTTCTTCGCACCGATCTTCTGCAGCAGCAGGTTGCTCGGCACCTCGAAGAAGAAGTAGCCCAGGAAGAAGATGCCCGCGCCCAGGCCGTACACGGCCTCGCTCCACTTCAGGTCGTCGAGCATGGTGAGCTTGACGAAGCCGATGTTGACGCGGTCGATCCAGGCCAGGATCCACAGCACCATCAGGAACGGGATCAGGCGCCAGACGATCTTGCGGTACGCGCCGTCCAGCTCGGTGGCGCCGGCGGCCGGCGCGGTGGGCGTGATCGGCACGCCCGCGGTGGTGGTGTTCATCTTGTCTCCTGTGCTGCGGTGGTCAGCGGGTGAGGCGCCTTGTCGGACGCCTTCTGGGTGGTGGCTTCAGGTCGTGGGAAGCTGCGGCCGCAGTCTAGGAATGCAGTAGGCTTCCGGCGCACCGGCGCCGCTATAGGCGTTATTTGCGGATTCGAATAAAGGCCACCCCCGCCCATGACGCGCGACCCCGTGGACAGCCACCTGCTGCGCGTGCTCGTGACGCTGGTGAGCGAGCGCAACGTCTCGCGCGCAGCGATCCGGCTGGGCATGTCGCAGCCGGCGGTGAGCATTGCGCTCAAGCGGCTGCGCGAGCTTTTCGGCGACCAGCTGCTGGTGCGCGAGAAGGGCGGCATGGCGCCCACCGCACGCGCGCTGGCGCTGCAGGAGCGCGCGCGCCGGGCCCTGGGCGAGATCGACGCCATGCTGACCGGGCCCGAGCAGTTCGAGCCCGCGGCCACCACGCAGACCTTCCGCGTCGCCTCGCCGAACTTCATGGCCGCGGGCTTCCTGGCCGCGGCGGTCGCCCGCTTCACGCGCGAGGCGCCGCGCGCGCATCTGGCGGTGTTGCCGCTCACCGGCGACTTCGACAGCGAGCGCGCGCTGGCGCAGGGCGACGTGGACGTGGTGATCGGCAACTGGCCCCAGCCCCCCGCCTCGCTGCACCTGTCGCTGCTGCTGCAGGACGAAGTCGTGTGCCTGCTGGGCCGGCAGCATCCCCACGCCGCCACGGGCCTCACGCGCGAGCAGTACCTCGCGGCGCGGCACGTGGTGCCGCTGCCGTATTCGGCGGCGCAGCGCGGGCTGGTGGAAACGCACCTGGCCCACCTGCGCGTGGAGCGCGATGCGCGCGTGGTGGTGCCGTACTTCGAGCTGGCGCCGCACCTGCTTCTGGGAACGGACCTGGTGTTCACCACCGCGCGGCATTTCGCCGAGCACTACGCCGCGCTGCTGCCGCTGGCCATCGTGCCGGCTCCGTTCGACTTCCCGGCCATGCGCTTCTACCAGCTCTGGCATGAGCGCTCGCAGCACGACGCGGCGCACCGATGGTTTCGCGGGCTCCTTTCGGCGGCAGCGCGTGCGCTGGTAGCCAAGGCCGCCTGAGCATTCGCTGGAGGAATAGCTCATATCCCTTGCCGAGACTTCCTTGCGAGGGCCAGGGACAGGAACATGCCGGCGTGAATCAAGGAGCTCTTTGAATGCGACGCCACCGCCAAGCCAAGATCGTTGCCACCGTCGGCCCTGCCAGCAGCAGCCCTGAAGTCCTGCGCTCACTGTTCGAGGCCGGCGTGGATGTGTTCCGGCTCAACTTCAGCCACGGCACGCATGCCGACCACCGCGCCCGGCTGGATGCCATCCGCGCCATCGAGCGCGACGTGGGCCGCCCCATCGGCGTGCTGCTGGACCTGCAGGGTCCGAAGCTGCGCGTGGGCACCTTCCCCGACGGCCCCATCCAGCTGGCTGCAGGAGACCGCTTCCGCCTGGACCTGCAGCGCGAGCTGCCCGGAGACCGTTCGCGCGTGGCGCTGCCGCACCCCGAGATCTTCGCCGCGCTCAAGCCCGGTGCGGAGCTGCTGATCGATGACGGTCGTGTGCGCCTGCGCGTGCTGGAGTGCAGCGACAGCCACGCCGATACCGAGGTCGTCGTGGGCGGCACGGTGTCGGACCGCAAGGGCGTCAACGTGCCCGACGTGGTGCTGCCGCTGTCGGCCCTCACGGCCAAGGACCTGGCGGACCTGGACTACGGCCTGAGCCTCGGCGTGGACTGGGTGGCCCTGTCCTTCGTGCAAAGGCCCGAGGACATCGACATGGCGCGCTCCATCGTGGGCGATCGTGCCGGCATCATGGCCAAGCTGGAGAAGCCCGCCGCCATCACCTGCCTGGACGAGATCGTGGCGCGCTGCGACGGCATCATGGTGGCCCGCGGCGACCTGGGCGTGGAGCTGCCGGCGGAGGCGGTGCCGGCGATCCAGAAGCGCATCGTGCGCTCCTGCCGCCGCGCCGGCATTCCGGTCATCGTGGCGACTCAGATGCTGGACTCCATGGTGGCCGCACCCGTGCCCACGCGTGCCGAGGCCTCGGACGTTGCCACGGCCGTTTACGACGGTGCCGATGCCGTGATGCTGTCGGCCGAGTCCGCCTCGGGGCGCTACCCGGTGGAGGCCGTTCGCATGATGGACCGCATCATCCGCAACACGGAAAGCGATCCCTTCCACCGCGAGGCGCTGGACGCCTCGCACACGCCGGCGCGGGCCGAGACGGGCGACGCCATCGGCTGCGCCACGCGCCGCGTGGCCACGCTGCTGGATGTGGCGGCCGTCGTCGCCTACACCAGCACGGGCTCATCGGCGCTGCGCATGGCGCGCGAGCGGCCGCGCTCGCCCATCATCGGCATCACGCCGCTGCAGTCCACGGCGCGGCGGCTGCCGCTGGCCTGGGGCGTTCACGCGGTCCGGTGCGAGCAGGCTTTCGACGTGCTGAGCCTGAGCGACAAGGCCTGTGACATCGCGCGCAGGGAAGGCTTCGCCAGTGCGGGCCAAACCGTTGTCATCACGGCCGGCGTGCCGTTCGGCACGCCGGGCAGCACCAACCTGCTGCGTATTGCGGAAGTGCGCTGAAACAGGTGGCGCATGGGCGGTGGTCGCGTTGCGCGCTGGCCGCCCGGTACCGTGATGGCTGCAACGTCATCCAGAAACGCGCTGGCACCTCCAGCGTCGTGAGGCCGTAGCCAAGTTCTGCGGCAGACCTCGCCGCGCCGTTCAGCCGGCGCTGCAATGGGCGGCCGGCCACCTCGGCCGTGCGGCGGGCGTCGGCAAGGCCGGCGGGGCGGGACACGGTGTTGCCGTGGTCGCTGCCTTGTTCCACCATGATTTCATCGAAGCGGTGTTGCTCCCAGTCGCGGCGCAACGCCCGCCCCAGCTTGCGCGACGCTTGCGGCGTGCTGGTGGCCGGCCGCTGGGCTTCGAGGCGCTGATGCGCGGCGCGTGAGCGCCGGCTTGATGAGCTGCTTGCCGGTTGCCAGGGCAACGGGCCATGTCCTTGTGCACGGGCCGCGTGTCCTGAGGGCGGCATGACGCTGGAGCGGGCGTTCGCGCACGGCTTTGCACTTCTGCCACAACCGCGGGCGGGCTCTGGCCTGTAATGACGGCATCACACACCGTCCGCCGTCGCCTGCCCGCTTCATGTCTTTCGCCGCTTTGCATCCGGCCGCAGCACGGCACCCTGTCCAGCGCCATCGAGGCGAAGGCCGTCACCGCGGACACCGTGGGCCTTGGGTCTGCGCGGGAAGGAGGCTCCGGTCAACCGGCCGGATCGCGTCCCGCGGCTCATTCCTTCGAACCGAATCAGAGGCTGCAAGCCATGTCGATTGAGATCCTGGGCGCCGCGGCACTGGCGTTGACCGTGCCCGGCAGCCTCTACCTGGGTGCGGTCACGGCCGCTGCCGCGCTGGCCCGGCCTGGCGGCGATACCTGTGTGGACGAGGACATGGATAACGGCACGGACGCGCTGCGCGTGGCGATCGTGGTGCCGGCGCACAACGAGTCCGCAGGGGTGCTGCGCACGCTCTACAGCCTGGCCATGGAAGTGGCGCTGGATCCGAACGCCCGCGTCGTGGTGGTGGCCGACAACTGCAGCGACGACACCGCCGCCGTGGCGCGTGGCGCCGGCGCGCAGGTGCTGGAGCGCCAGGACCCGCTGCTTCGCGGCAAGGGCTGCGCGCTGCGCCATGCCTTCGACATCGTGACCGACGCCGACTGGTTCATCGTGGTGGACGTGGACACGGACGTCGCGCCGGGCTTCCTGGCCGCGATGCGTGGTGCCATGGTCGACGGCGTGCATGCGCTGCAGTGCCGCTATGG
>JAEYPG010000199.1 GCA_023410975.1 Pseudomonadota bacterium | reverse complement strand
GCGTTGCCGGCGACCAGGGCCGCGGCGACCTGGCCGACGAAGATCGCCAGCGGGAAGTTCCACGGGCTGATGCACACCACCGGGCCGACCGGCACGTGCGTGTCGGGCTCGAAGTCCTCGCGCACCTGGCGCGCGTAGTAGCGCAGGAAGTCCACCGCCTCGCGCACCTCGGCGATCGCGTTGGCCGCGGTCTTGCCTGCCTCGCGGATGAGCAGGCCCATCAGGCGCGGCATGTCCTCTTCCAGCCGGCTCGCGGCGCGGTCGAGCATGTCGGCGCGCGCGGCCGGCGGCGTCGCGGCCCAGCGCCCGGTGGCCGCAGCGGCGTGGCCGAAGGCCAGGTCCACGTGCTCGGCCGTTGCGTTCTGCACGAAGCCAACCACGTCGCCGTGGTCGGCGGGGTTGCGCACCGCCTCGCGCTCGCCGGCCACCGGCCCGGCGGCCAGCAGCGGTTCTGCCGTCCACGCCTCGCCGGCGCTCTGGCGCAGCGCATCCTGCAGTTTCGCCAGCTCGTGCTCGTTGCTCAGGTCGATGCCGCGCGAGTTCGGGCGCGCCGGACCGTACAGGTCGCGCGGCGCGGGAATGGCCGGGTGCGGCAGGCCGAAACGGCCCTCCTTGTGCGCCAGCTCATCGGCCACGTCCAGCGGATCGCGCACCAGCTCCGCGATGGAGATGGCGGCGTCGGCGATGCGGTTGACGAAGGAGGTGTTGGCGCCGTTCTCCAGCAGCCGGCGCACCAGGTAGGCCAGCAGCGTCTCGTGCGTGCCCACCGGCGCGTAGACGCGGCAGGGCCGGTCCAGCTTGCCCGCGCCGGTGCCCACCACCTGCTCGTACAGCGGCTCGCCCATGCCGTGCAGGCACTGGAACTCGTACTGCCCCGGCTGCCAGCGCGCCGGGTCGGCCAGGTGGTAGATGGCGGCCAGCGTGTGCGCGTTGTGCGTGGCGAACTGCGGATAGACCTGCTGCGGCGCCGCCAGCAGCTTGCGCGCGCAGGCGATGTAGGCGATGTCGGTGTAGGGCTTGCGCGTGTAGACCGGGTAATCAAGCTGGCCGTCGAGCTGCGCGCGCTTGATCTCGCTGTCCCAGTACGCGCCCTTGACCAGGCGGATCATCAGCCGGCGCTCGCTGCGCCGGGCCAGGTCCACGATGTGGTCGATCACGTAGGGACAGCGCTTCTGGTAGGCCTGGATCACGAAGCCGATGCCGTTCCAGCCCTTGAGCGTGGGCTCGAAGCACAGCCGCTCCAGCAGGTCCAGCGAGATCTCCAGCCGGTCGGCCTCCTCGGCGTCGATGTTCAGCCCGATGTCGTAGCGCTTGGCCAGCAGCGCCAGGCGCAGCAGCACCGGGTAGAGCTCGTCCATCACGCGGTCGAGCTGCGCGCGGCTGTAGCGCGGGTGCAGCGCCGAGAGCTTGATCGAGATGCCGGGCCCCTCGTAGATGCCGCGGCCCGCGGAGGCCTTGCCGATGGCGTGGATGGCGCGCTCGTAGGACGCCAGGTAGCGCTGCGCGTCCTGCGCCGTCAGCGCCGCCTCGCCCAGCATGTCGTAGGAGTAGCGGAAGCCCTCGGCCTCGCGCACGCGGGCGTTGGCGAGCGCCTGCTCGATGGTTTCGCCGGTGACGAACTGCTCGCCCATCACGCGCATGGCCATGTCCACGCTCTTGCGGATCAGCGGCTCGCCGCCGACGGCCAGCATGCGCCCGAGGGCGGAGGACAGGCCCGATTCGCTGTGCGTGGCCGTGAGCTTGCCCGTGATCAGCAGGCCCCAGGTGGCGGCATTGACGAAGAGGGAAGGGCTGCGGCCCAGGTGCGTGTGCCACTGGCCGCGGGCGATCTTGTCGCGGATCAGCGCGTCGCGCGTCTCGCGGTCCGGGATGCGCAGCAGCGCCTCGGCCAGGCACATCAGCGCCACGCCCTCCTGCGAGGACAGCGCGTACTCCTGCAGCAGGCCCTGCACCAGCCCGGCGCGGCCTGCGGAAGGTTTTCTGTCGCGCAGCGTCGTGGCGATGCGCGCGGCCAGCGCCTGCGCCTTCTCCTTCAACGGCGCGGGCAGCCGCGCCAGCTCGGCCAGCATCGGCAACGCCTCGACCTCCGGCTTGCGCCAGGCGTCGGTGATAGCCTGGCGCAGCGCGGAGCTGAAGGGCGTGGGATGCAGGAATTCCGCGAACGGAGCCGGGTGGGAGGAGGAAGCGTTCATGTCACGGGCGGGATAAGCGCAATGACACTACTTTGACGCAAGAGTCTCCGAATCTTTCACCATAAATGAAGCACCCGATAGAATTGTTATCTATTCATGGCCTCCTTGGCGGCCTGCGCCCAGGAGGCCCATCCCGGTTCACAGGCCGGGCAGCGGCACGTGGGTGGTGTGCTTGACCTCTTCCATCACGGCGTAGGTGCGCGTCTCGCGCACGCCGGGCAGTTGCCACAGCAAGGTGCCGGCGAAATGGCGGTAGGCCTCCATGTCGGCGCAGCGGATCTTGAGCAGGTAGTCGAAGCCGCCGGCCACCATGTGGCATTCGATGATCTGGTCGTGCACCTGCACCGCGGCCTTGAAGTGCTCGAAGATCAGCGGCGTGGTCTTGTCCAGCAGCACCTCCACGAACACCAGCATCCCGGCGCGCAGCTTGAGCGGATTGAGCCGCGCCTCGTAGCCCAGGATGTAGCCCTCCCGGGTAAGCCGCGCCACCCGCGCCAGCACGGCAGTGGGCGACAGCGCCACCTCCTCCGCCAGCTTCAGGTTGGTCATGCGGCCGTCCTGCTGCAGCGTCTTGAGGATCAGCAGGTCGATCCGGTCCAGGTCAGCAGGCTCGGCCATATAGAGAATTGTTCAATTCGAAGCCGAGATTTTGAACAAAGATTCGGCGTCCCGGCTTCTATCGTTGCGCACCTTCGGTGCACCGGCCGCCTCTGGCGGCGGGCACGCCATCGCGCAGCGACATGCCCTCCCGTCCCGCCCGTTCGACTCCGGCCTTCCGGCTACGCAGCGTTGCCCGCGGGTGCCGCCGCCTGCTGCGCGGCCGGCGAAGGGAGCTGGCGCCGCAGCAGCTCGCAGGCGCTCATGATGTGCTCCTGCACCATGCGCGCTGCCGCGTCGGCATCGCCGCGCCGGCACACGTC
>JAEYPG010000344.1 GCA_023410975.1 Pseudomonadota bacterium | reverse complement strand
GCCGACGCGTTCTTCGATTTCGACAAGGCTGTGCTGAAGCCCGAAGCCCGCGCCAAGCTGGACGACCTGGTGGCCAAGACCGGCGGCGTGAACCTGGAAGTGATCATCGCCGTGGGTCACACCGACTCCGTCGGCACCGACGCCTACAACCAGCGTCTGTCGGTGCGCCGCGCCGAGGCCGTCAAGACCTACCTGGTGGGCAAGGGCATCGAGAAGAACCGCGTGTACACCGAAGGCAAGGGCGAGAAGCAGCCCGTGGCCGACAACAAGACCGCCGACGGCCGCGCCAAGAACCGCCGCGTCGAGATCGAAGTGGTCGGTACGCGCGCCAAGTAAGCCGTCGAGTCTTCGGACCGATGCGTCAGCAAACCCCGCCCCGGCGGGGTTTGTTCTTTTCTGTAGGGCTACGATGGGCGCCATGATCAACGCCGACCCCCAGGAGCTGGCCAAGTTCAGCGAGCTCGCCCACCGCTGGTGGGACCCCGACAGTGAATTCCGTCCCTTGCACCAGATCAACCCGCTGCGGCTGCAGTGGATCGAATCGCTGGTGCCGTTGGCCAACAAGCAGGTGCTCGACGTGGGCTGCGGCGGGGGCATCCTGGCCGAGTCCATGGCGCAGCGCGGCGCGCAAGTGCTGGGCATCGATCTGGCTGTCAAGCCGCTGAAGGTGGCGCAGCTGCACGCACTGGAGTCCGGCGTGCACAACGTGGACTACCGCGAGGTGGCCGTGGAGGCGCTGGCGGCCGAGCAGCCGGCGCGCTTCGACGTGGTGACCTGCATGGAAATGCTGGAGCACGTGCCCGCCCCGGAGTCCGTGGTGGCCGCCTGCACCGCGCTGGTCAAGCCCGGCGGCTGGGTTTTCTTCTCGACGCTCAACCGCAATCCCAAGGCATTCCTGTTCGCCATCGTGGGTGCGGAGTACGTGCTCAAGCTGTTGCCGCGCGGCACGCACGAGTACGAGAAGTTCATCCGCCCCAGCGAGCTTGCCCGCTGGTGCCGCGAGGCCGGGCTGGAGCTGCAGCGCACGCGCGGGCTGGAATACAACCCCTTCACGCGCCACTATTCGCTGACGCACGACACCAGCGTCAACTATCTCTTTGCCCTGCGCAAGCCGGCCTGACGAACCCCCGGCGCCCGCGCGCCGGCTGCTGCTGCCCATGACCGCCTCCATCCGTTGCGTGCTCTTCGATCTCGATGGCACGCTCATCGACAGCGCCCCGGACCTGGCCGGTGCCGCCAACGCCATGCGCGTGGCGCGTGGCTTGCCTGAACTGCCTTACGAGCGGCTGCGCCCGATGGTGGGTGCGGGCGCGCGCGGCATGGTCGGCGCGGCCTTTGGCACCGCGCCCGGCGACGCTGGCTTTGAGGCGCTGCGCGACGAGTTCCTGCAGCGCTATGCCGACGGCCTGCTGCAGCGCACGGCCGTGTTCGAGGCCATGGTGCCGGTGTTGCAGGCGCTGGAGCGCGCGGCGCTGTGCTGGGGCATCGTGACCAACAAGCACGAGCGCTTCACGCTGCCGGTGGTGCAGGGCCTGGGCTTGCAGGAGCGCGCCGCCGCCCTCATCTGCGGCGACACCACGGCACACGCGAAGCCGCATCCCGAGCCGCTGCTGGAAGCGGCTCGCCGCGCGGGCGTGGCGCCGCAGGCCTGCGTTTACGTCGGCGACGACCTGCGCGACGTGCAAGCCGGGCGCGCCGCAGGCATGGCCACGCTGGCTGCCGCCTGGGGTTACCTGGGCGAGCGCGAGCCGATTCACGAGTGGGGCGCCGATGCCGTGATCGAAAATCCCCCCGAACTCTTGAAGTGGCTCGGACTGGCCTAAAATAGATGCTTCCTTAGCAAAGGGGCCGACCCGGTTTCGACGTGGGTGCGGATCCGGCGCAGGGCATGTCGAGCACCAGTTCGCTCGTAAATCCACTGGAACAAAGTAACTGCGAACGACGAACGTTTCGCTCTCGCCGCTTAACACCGGTGAGCCTCTCAACGGCAGGCCGATGGGCCGGGCTCGCAAGAGCTGAGAGGTCATTCACATCGGCTGGTTGCTGACCGGGTCACTCGGTTGGTAGCGAGATCAAGTGACTGGCTCCACGGGTAGCGTGCTGCTGCGCGACCTGCGGGGTGAGACTCAAATCAGTCAGCTAAACATGTAGAACTGTCCGGTGATGGCTTGCGGACGGGGGTTCAATTCCCCCCGGCTCCACCAATCACAGCAAAAAGCCCTGCCGCGCAAGCGGCAGGGCTTTTTCATTGGTTGCGCCCGCTCAGCCTCGGCCCACGTAAGGCATGCCGGTCGCCATCACGGTCATGGTCAGCACGTTGGCTTCCAGCGGCAGCCGTGCCATCGCCAGGAAGGTGCTGACCACGGCGTCCATGCGCATGCGCGGCTCGGAGCGCACGCTGCCGTCGGCCTGCAGCGCGCCCTGCGCCATCAACTCCGTCATGTCGGTGGCGACGTTGCCGATGTCGATCTGCCCCACGGCGATGTCGAAGGCTCGCCCCTCCAGCGCTGCGGCGCGCGTGAGGCCACTGATGGCGTGCTTGGTGATGGTGTAGGCCGCGGACAGCGGCCGCGGCACGTGCGCCGAGATCGAGCCGTTGTTGATGATGCGCCCGCCCCGCGGCGACTGCTGCTTCATCAGCCGGAACGCCTGCTGCGTGCACAGGAAGGGCGCGTGCAGGTTCACGTCCACCGCCGATTGCCAGCGCTCCAGTGGCAGCTCTTCCAGCGGCGTGGGCGCGGTGAAGGTGCCGGCGTTGTTGAACAGCAGGTCCAGCCGCCCGAAACGCTGCTGCAGCCCGTCGAACAGCCCTTGTACGGCCGCGGCGTCGGACACGTCCGCGCTCAGCGCCAGCGCTCGCTGCCCGATGTCGCCCCAGGGATCGCCCGCCGCCGCGATGGCCTCTTCCAGGGGCTGCAGCCGCCGCCCGGCGAAGACCACGCGCCAGCCGTCGCGCAGCAGGGCCTGCGCACAGGCGCGCCCGATGCCACTGCCCGCGCCGGTGACGAGGGCGACCTTGTCGTGAGGAGTGCTGCTGTTCATGGGATGTCTCGTGGAGGAGTTGGTTGAGAAGTCGACGCCCCGGGACGGCGGCCGCGCCGGCCCGGGCCGTACCCGGGGACGCGCAGTATGTCGCAGCCCCGTGCCGGCTCCCGGAGCGGGTCCGGCGCGCGGCCACAATCGAAGCATGAATACCTTCACCCAAGTCCAGCTCTTCACCGATACCGACGGCCGTGCGCGCTTCCGCGAGGTGCAGATTCCCCTCTCCGAAGGCACGCCCGCGTCGCGGCTGTCGCAGCTCATGCCCGCAGCCGCGCTGCAACTGCGCGAGAGCCCGGTGGGATTCGAGAGCGATTTCCACTGCACCGGCCACCCGCAGTGGCTGTTCGTGCTGCGCGGGCGCATGGAGATCGGGCTGCAGGACGGGAGCACCCGCGTCTTCGGCCCGGGCGAGCATTTCTACTCCGCCGACACGCTGCCCGAAGGCGCGGTGTTCGACCCCGCGCTGCACGGCCACCGCAGCCGCCAGCTCGGCGACGAGCCGCTGGTGACGCTGTTCGTGCGCGCCTGAACCGGGCGGTTTGCGACGAGCGAGCGCGGCGCGCGCTTCGCCTTGTACCGGGCACGTGTGTTGCCGACTCACCAATGCCAGGACGCGACGCCCGATGGCACGGAACTGCATGTTCCGCACCATCAGGCGCCGACGTCGGCTTAACTCATCAGGAGTCGATCACATGAGCATCGTTCGCAAGAGCCTTCTGGCCGCCGCTATCTGTGCGGCCACGGCTTCCGGCCTGGTCTACGCCCAGTCCAGCACCGGCTCGGGCACGACGGACAGCCCCAGCAGCACCGGCACGGGCGCCGCGACCCCGGGCGTGCCCACGCCCATCGGTCCCAACAGCGCCACCAGCCCCAGCGTCACCGGCGCGGGTACGGGCAGCACCTCCGGCTCTTCCACGACTGGCGCCACCGGCTCCAGCGCGGGCAGCACCACCGGTGCGGGCACTGGCAGCACCAGCTCCGGCAGCATGGGCACCACCGGCTCGGGCACGGGCTCCAGCAGCACCGGCGTCACCGGCAACTCCACGTCGGGCAACATGGGCACCACCCCGGGCACCATGGGCAACAACGCGCCCAGCAGCACCACGGGCAGCGGCTCGACCTCCTCGGGCATGAGCGGCTCCTCCTCGGGCACGGGCATGTCCAGTGGCAGCTCCTCCGGCAGCAGCATGGGCACCGGCTCGACGGGCAGCAGCTACGGCAGCGGCAGCACCCGCGCCCCGCGCACCGACCGCAACTGAGTCCGCCAGGGGCTTCCACGAAGCCCTTTTGCCGCAAGACAAAGGGACCGCCTCGCGGTCCCTTCTTTTTGGCCCGTGGGGCCAGAGCGGGCTCATTCCAGTTCTTCATTGGTACTGAAAGAAAACCCGTTCGGGCTGAGCTTGTCGAAGCCCCTGGCACAACCGGCCAACAGGCCCTTCGACAAGCTCAGGGCGAACGGTGAACTTTCACTGAC
>JAEYPG010000328.1 GCA_023410975.1 Pseudomonadota bacterium | reverse complement strand
CAACCACCCTCATGCCTATGAGCGCCACGCCGGCGCCGGCCGCGCGTGCCAGGGCGCCGGCGGTTTCGGCAGCGGCCGAGGCGCCGCGGCGCCAGGCGCGCTGGCTCGACGAATGGCTGCGCCGCGCACGCGAGGCGCTGCGGCAGGAGATCCTGGCCCTGGCCGAGGAGGAGCGCGCCCAGTGGGTGCAGCAGTTCCGCGAGCACCTGGCCGAGAAGCGGTCCGCGCTGCTCAAGCGCTTCGACACCAGCGGCTGGACGCACTCGCTGTTTGTGCAGGACTTCATTCGCTTCTACGGCAACGGCACGCGCGGCCCCGGCTGGGACAAGCCCAGCGCGGAGCAACTGCTGGAGCTCGCGGCGGAGGTGGGAGACTCGACGGCCTGAGGCCGCGCGCCTCAGCCCGCCGCCGTACCGGTTGCCGGCGCAACCGTCGCATCCGGCATCACCAGCAGCCGCTCCAGCAGCGCGCAGCGCTCATGCTGCTGCGCGGCGCTGCCCTGGCGGCGCAGCAGCGACTCCGCCAGCTGGTAGCTGTAGAGGATGACGGCGCGCGAGCGCGCCTCGGCGATGTCGAAGCCCAGTGCCGAGAAGCACTGCGCGGTGTAGCCGATGCGCCGCGCGTCCACCTCGTCCACCGCGCGCTGCGCCATCGCGTCGCGTCGCGCCCAGTCGCGGATCGCCAGCTCGATGCGCGCCGCGCGCTCGGCGGCCTGGCCGCGGAAGGGCAGTGACAGCAACTCGGCGATGCGCTCGCGCGGATGGCCGCCACGCCCTTCGAAGCGCTCGATCACCTGCTCCGTTGCCGCCGCGCGCCACGCCTCCAGCACACGTGCCAGCAGGTCGTCGCGGTCCTTGAAGTGCCAGTAGAAGCTGCCACGCGTCACCTCCAGCGCTCGGGCCACCACGTCCACGCGGACCAGGTCCACGCCGCCGTCCACCAGCAACTCGGTGGCGGCCTGGATCCAGTGCGCGGGCGTCAGCACGTTGCGCGCGTTGTCCCCGGAGGCCGCCGGCGCGGCGCGGCGGCGGGGACGGGCAGGGCGGGGAGAGGTGCTTTCCATGCAGCCATGTTAGCCATGCGGGTCATGCCAAGAACATGCAGTGATGTATGGAATTGATGAAAACCCAGCCCGCGCAAACCCTCATGGTTTGAAAAGGCCCATTGCCTAGCATGTGTCCATACACAAACGTATGTGTCTGGACTGGTCCCGGTCATGGACACGCCAGGAGACGGCATGGCCCCCTTCTTCGACGATGCCCGCATGCTCGCGCCGCCGCGCACGCTGCGCGAGGACCGCGCTGACGGCAGCTTCGTGTTGCGATCACCCGAGGCGCTGCGTCCGCACGTGCGCTGCGTGGGCGAGTGGCTGGAGCACTGGGCGCGCGAGACGCCGCGGGCGCCGGCGCTGGCCGAGCGCGACGCCGGTGGCGGCTGGCGGCTGCTGAGCTGGGGCGAAGTGCGGCGCCAGGTGGGCCGCATCGCGCAGGGCCTGCTGGACCTGGACCTGCCGCCCGGTGCGCCGGTGACGGTGCTTTCCGACAACTCGGTGGACCACGCGCTGCTCACGCTGGCCGCGATGCACGTGGGCCGCCCGGCCTGCTCGGTCTCCAGCGCCTACAGCCGCCTGGGGCCCGACTTCAGCAAGCTCCACGGCATCCTGCACAAGCTGCGCCCGGGGCTGGTGTACGCCGCGGATGCCTCCGTCCAGGGCGCCGCGCTGCGCGCCGCGGACCTGGGCTGCCCGGTGGTGCTGGGCCGCGGCGCGCAGGAGCTGCCCGGCGCGCTGCCCTTCGAGCAACTGCTGCAGCAGGAAGAGAGCGCGCAGGTGATGCGCGCCTTCGCCGCCATCCGCTCCGAGGACCATGCCAAGTACCTGCTGACCTCCGGCTCCACCGGGCATCCCAAGGTGGCGATCAACACGCACCGCATGCTGTGCGCCAACCAGCAGATGATTTCCCAGGCCTGGCGCTTCCTGGCGCACGAGAAGCCCGTGCTGCTGGACTGGCTGCCCTGGAGCCACACCTTCGGTGGCAACCACAACTTCAACCTCGTGCTCAGCCACGGCGGCACGCTCTACATCGACGAGGGCCGCCCGATGCCCGGGCTGCTGCTGAACACGCTGCGCAACCTGCGCGAGGTCAAGGCCAACATCCATTTCAACGTGCCGCGCGGCCTGGACATGCTGCTGCCCTACCTGGAGAAGGACGAGGCGCTGGCGCGCCAGTTCTTCGGAGGCCTGCGCGTGCTGTTCTATGCCGGCGCCGCGCTGGCGCCGGCGAGCTGGAAGCGGCTCGAAGCCGTGGCGGCCAAGGTGCGCGAGGAGCCGCTGTTCCTCACCACCGCCTGGGGCTCCACCGAGACCGCGCCGGCCGTCACCTCCGCGCACTGGAAGCTCGAAGGCGCGGGCAACATTGGCGCCCCGCTGCCCGGCGCGGAGCTGAAGTTCGTGCCCAGCGGCCAGAAGCTGGAGATGCGCGTGCGCGGCGCGGCGGTATTCCCCGGCTACCGCGACGACCCCGAGCTCAGCGCCGCCGCTTTCGACGAGGAAGGTTTCTACCGCATCGGCGATGCGGGCCGGCTGGTGGACGAGGCCCATCCCGAGAAGGGCGTGCTGTTCGACGGCCGTGTCGCGGAGGACTTCAAGCTCGGCAGCGGTACCTGGGTCTCGGTGGGCACGCTGCGCGTGAAGCTGGTGTCCGCGCTGGCGCCGCTGGTGCAGGACGCAGTGATCACCGGCCACGACCGCGACAAGGTGGGCGCGCTGCTGTTCCTCACGCCCGCGGCCGAGGCGCTGCCGCGCGAGCAGTTGCGAGCGGAACTTCAATCGAAGCTCGCGGCGCTGCACGGCGCGGCCGGCGGCTCGGCACAGTCGCCCGCGCGCGTGCTGCTGCTGACCGAAGCACCCAGCCTCGCTGCCGGCGAGATCACGGACAAGGGCTACCTCAACCAGCGCGCCGTCATCGCGCGCCGCGCCGCCGAGGTCGAGCGGCTCTATGTCGACGCGGCCGATCCGCACGTGGTCCGCATCGACTGAAGCGCTTCCTTCCTCCCACCCGCCCGTTCGGGCCGGGCCTTCCACGGGCCCGGGGCGAACGCATGCACTGCTCAAGAAAGACACGCCCATGGCGACCCGCGGACTCTTCAACCGCTTCGACGACGTCTGGCTGCTCGATGGCCTGCGCACGCCGCAGGTGGACTACTGCGGCGCGTTCGCCGGCGTGAACCCGATCGACCTGGGCATCAAGGCCGCGCGTGCGCTGCTGCAGCGCACCGGGCTGGCGCCGGCGCAGGTGGACTCGGTGCTGGCGGGCAACGTCGCGCCCGGCGGCTTCGACCAGTTCTACGTGCCGCGCCACGTCGGCCTGTACGCCGGGGTGCCGCAGGAGGTGCCGGCGCTGATGGTGCAGCGCATCTGCGGCACGGGCTTCGAGCTGTTCCGCCAGGCCGGCGAGCAGATTGCCCTGGGCAGCGCGAGCCTGGCGCTGCTGGTGGGCACCGAGTCGATGACGCGCCACCCCGTTGCCGCCTTCGACCACCGCCAGGGCTTCACGCTGGGCGCGCCGGTGGGCTTCAAGGACACCCTGTGGGAGTCTCTCACCGACCCCGCCGCCGGCATCTCCATGATCCAGACGGCGGAGAACCTGGCGCGGCAGTACGGCATCACGCGCGAGGAGGTGGACGCCTTCGCCTCGCACAGCTTCGAGCGCGCCGTGCGCGCGCAGGAGGCGGGCTGGTTCGAGGGCGAGATCGTGCCCGTGGCCAACGAGGTGTTCGAGCTGGAGGGTCACCGGCCGCGCGGCATCCGCCTGTCCGGCAAGGCGCCGGTGGCGGATCGCGACACGCACCCGCGGCTGTCGCCGCCCGAGGTGCTGGCGAAGCTGCGC
>JAEYPG010000418.1 GCA_023410975.1 Pseudomonadota bacterium | reverse complement strand
TTGCCCAGGGTGAAGAAATCCGCCAGCGCGAAGCCGCGGAGCATGGAGAAATGGCGCGTGGTCGGGGAAAGGGCCATGAGGATCCTCCGTGGGTCTGCCCGCTGCAGGGCATGTCGCTTGCCTGCCTCGGGTGCAGGAGATCGCCATGAGTTCGAGCATGAGACATGCCCTGCCGGCGCCCGCGGGCGCCCCATGCACCACCGCGCTGACGGCGCTGTTGTCCGCCGCGGCAGCGGCCTTCCTGGCCGGTTGCGCCAGCGGGCCCGAGGCCACCTGGTCCGATCCGCAGCTCGGCGCCAAGCCGCTGCAGGGCGCGCGCGTGCTGGTGGTGTGCGAAGCGGCCGAAACCACGCTGCAGCAGCTGTGCCTGGACCGCATGAGCGAGGAAGCCACGGCGCGCGGGCTCACGCCGGTGCGCCCGGCGCAGCCGCCGGCCGCAGCCGCTGGCGTGGGCCGCGGCGCGGAGGCCTACGTGGGCGCGGCGCGCGCGGCCGGCGCCACCGCGCTGCTGCTGACCTCGGTGACGCCGGACAGCGGGCAGGCGGTGTCCAGGCCCTCGCCGTTCTCCATCGGCATTGGCGGCTTCGGCATCGGCGGCGGCCACGTGGGCGCGGGTGTGGGCGTGTCGGTGCCCATCGGCGGTGGCGGCTACGCCTCGAACCCCGGCTACGCCGCCAACAGCAGCTTCACCGAAGCCGGCAGCGGCCGGCTGCTGTGGTCGGCGCGCACCAGCACCACCACCGGCGACTTCAACGCCGGCATGGGCACCATGGCGCGCACGCTGATGGAGGCGGCAGAGAAGGCGGGCGTGTTCTGAGCTGACTGAAGCGGCAGGCGCTGCGTCTGGCGCCGCGCAGTACCACCGGCAGCGGGCGGTGGTGAAGGCTGGTTACACGCTCGGTCGGGCGGGCGTGGAGCATGGCGGTGGTTTTTCCGCGGGCCGGCAGCCGGCCTAAGCTGGGCGGACAAGACAACGCAGCAGGAGACCCGCCATGAGCTTCCTTCTCGCCCTGGACCAGGGCACCACCAGCTCGCGCAGCATCGTGTTCGACCCCGCGGGCCGCGTGGTGGCGCTGGCGCAGCGCGAGCTGGAGCAGCACTACCCGCAGCCGGGCTGGGTCGAACACGACCCGCAGGAGATCTGGCGCACGCAGCTCGACACCGCGCGCCAGGCGCTGGCGCAGGCCGGGCTCACGGCGCGCGACGTGCTGACCATCGGCATCGCCAACCAGCGCGAAACCACGCTGCTGTGGGAGCGCGCCACGGGCCGGCCGCTGCACCGCGCCATCGTGTGGCAGGACCGCCGCGGCGAGCCGATGTGCACGCAACTGCGCGGCACGCCTCTGGAAGTGCTGGTGCGCGAGCGCACCGGGCTGGTGGTGGACAGCTACTTCTGCGCCACCAAGCTGCGCTGGCTGCTGGACAACGTGCCCGGCGCGCGGCTGGCCGCCGAGCGCGGCGAGCTGGCCTTCGGCACCGTGGACAGCTGGCTGCTGTGGCAGCTCACGCGCGGGCGCCTGCACGCCACCGACGTGAGCAACGCCTCGCGCACCATGCTCTACGACATCGCGCGCCAGCGCTGGGACGAGGAGCTGCTGGCGGCCTTCGACATCCCGGCCTCGGTGCTGCCGGAGGTGCTGCCCTCCAGCCACCACTACGGCCATACCGAGGCCGAGCTGTTCGGCGCGCCCATCTCGGTGTGCGGCGTGGCCGGCGACCAGCAGGCCGCGCTCTTCGGCCAGGGCTGCTTCACCCCGGGCATGGCCAAGAACACCTACGGCACCGGCTGCTTCCTGCTCATGCACACCGGCAACCGGCTGCAGCGCTCGCGCAACGGGCTCATCAGCACCGCCGCGGCGCAGCCCGGCGCGGCGGCGCAGTACGCGCTGGAGGGCAGCGTGTTCGTCGCCGGCGCGGTGGTGCAGTGGCTGCGCGACGGGCTGCAGGCGATCCGTTCCAGCTCGGAGGTGGAAACGCTCGCCAGCAGCGTGCCCGACAGTGGTGGCGTGGTCTTCGTGCCAGCCTTCACCGGGCTGGGCGCGCCGTACTGGAACGGCGACGCGCGCGGGGCGATCCTGGGGCTGACGCGCGGCAGCACCGCGGCGCACGTGGCGCGCGCGGCCGTCGAGAGCATCGCCTACCAGAGCACAGCGCTGCTGCAGGCCATGAGCCGCGACGCGCAGGACGGCGGCGGCGCGCCGGTGAGCGAGCTGCGCGTGGACGGCGGCGCCTGCGTCAACGACCTGTTGATGCAGTTCCAGTCCGACCTGCTGGGCATTCCGGTGCTGCGTCCGCGCGTGACGGAAACCACCGCCCTGGGCGCGGCCTACCTGGCGGGGCTCGCCGCCGGGGTGTGGCAGGTGCTCGATGAGCTGGCCGCGCAGTGGCAGCCCGAGCGCGTGTTCACGCCCAGCATGGAGCGCGCACGCGCCGAGGAACTGATGGCGCGCTGGGAGCGCGCGGTGCGGCAGACGGTGGCGGCGTAGCGGGGCCAAGGCGCCGACACCAAGCTTTCTGGTCTCGCAACCCCGTGCGGGCTGAGCCTGTCGAAGGGCTCAGGGCGAACGGGAGATCCTCGCTCAACGACGCGCTGAAATCCTCATCAGCTCCTGAGCAGCAGCGGGTAGCTGAAACCCAGGAAGTGCGCGGTGTTCAGCACGAAGTGCGCCGCGATCGCCGCCTCGATGCGCCGCGTGCGCGCGTAGGCCCAGCCGTAGCCCGCGCCGGCCAGCGTCGCCAGCGCGGCGTAGGCGCCGCCGCCGGGCAGGTGCGCCAGGCCGAATAGCAGCGCCGCCGCCAGCACCGGCAGCGCGCGCAGCGCCGGGCGCGAGGCGATCAGCCCCCAGGCCGCCAGCCGCTCCTGGACCACGCCGCGGAAGAAGGCCTCCTCCAGCACACAGGTCCACAACAGCATCTTCAGCAGCCAGGCCGCGGTGAAGGCGGGCCATTTCAGGTCGGGCCGGACCAGTCCCGCGCCCCAG
>JAEYPG010000208.1 GCA_023410975.1 Pseudomonadota bacterium | reverse complement strand
CGGCCCCCGGCAGGCCTCGGCGCAAGCCACCCAAACCTCTTCAAACCCCGTACAGCCATGCGCAGCTCTCGCTGTTTTGACCGTAACGAATTACTCCGGACAGCAGTGTGCCTTCGCGGGCATGACGGGTAGGCATTCAGCTTCGACCGGGAAGCCGAGGAAGGCGCCGTGCCGGCCTGGCGGCCGATGTCTTGAGGCCGTCGGCGCGCGCTTCCAGCTCAACGCGGCGCCGTCGCGGGCGCCCCTGCCGTGCCGCCGGGCACGGTACCGCCGGGGACCGTCCCGCCCGGATTCGTGGCGCTGGGCACCGTGGCGCCCGGGACGGGCATGCTGGTGCCGGGAACGGCGGCCGGGTTCGGGATGGTGGTGCCCGGCAGCGTCGCACCCGGGACGGCCGGAGGCGGCAGCGCCGGGCTGGGGATGGTGGTGCCCGGCAGCGCGGTGCTGGGAATCGTCGGGCTGGGCGCCGTCGGAGTGCTGCCCGGCACGGTGCCAGTGGCGCCGGGGGCCGGGGCGGTTGGCGCCGGGATGCCGGTCGTGGTGCTGCCCACGCTGCCCGGAACCGTCCCGGTCGTGCTGCCCACGCCGCCCGGCGTGGTGGCCGGGATGCCGGTGCCCGTGACAGCCCCCGGGCCTGTACCCGTGGTCGTACCCACGCTGCCCGGTGTGGTGCCCAGAGTGCCGGTGGTTGAGCCGACGCCGCTGGCGGTGCCGGTCGGGTTGCCTGTCGTCCCGCTGCCCGTGGCCGTGCCCGGCGCAACACCGGTGCCGGCGCCCACGCCGCCCATGCCGCCCGAAGTTTGCGCCTGCGCGAGCGCGGCCACGCTGGCGACGAGGAAGGCGGTGAGGGTCCAGCGGAGGAGGGGGGTGGATTGCATGGTCGGTCTCCTGCAAGCGATGCGCGCTGGCGCGCGGGGTATGCATGCCGTACAGCAAGCCCAGGACCCAGGGCCAGCCGCGGCCTCTTCACTTCACGTCGCCCGTGGCCCCTTCCCGCGTCGCAGCCCTGAACGCCGCCGGCGTGCAGCCCGCACCGCGCTTGAAGAACTTGACGAAGTTCGTCGCCTCGCTGAAGCCCAGCTCCAGCGCGATGGCCGATACCGTCAGCGGCGAGTGCGCCAGCAGCCGCTTGGCTTCCAGCGTGACGCGGCGCTCGATGAGCTCGCGCGGCGTGCCCCCCGCCAGCGCCATGCACGCGCGCGCGAGGGTGCGCGTGGAGCAGCCCACCAGGCGCGCGTAGGCCGCGGCCTCGCGCTCCTGCGCAAAGCGCTGCTCCAGCGCCTGCCGGAAGCGCTGCACCACGCGCCGCAGCCCGGGCGGCCCGGGCTCGCAATCCACGTCGTCGCGCACCCGCGCCAGTTGCAGCAGCAGGGCCAGCAGCAGGTGCTGCAGCGCGCACACCGCCACTGGCCGGCCGTCGCAAGCCTCGTAGGCGGCGGCCAGCGCGCGCACGCCCAGGCCGACGGCCTCGCGCTGTCCTTCGGGTAGCCTCACCGGTCCGCCCTCCAGCGGCACCAGCGCCTCGTCCGCCATCACTTCGGGCGGCAGGAATTCGGGCCTGAACAGCACCATCCAGCCTTGCGCGCCGGCGTCGTCCACGAACTGCTGCACCTGCCCCGCGTGCACCGTCAGCACGGCGCCGGCGGGCACGCGGTGGCGCACGAAGTCCACGTCGTGCCCGGTACTGCCCGACTCCACGAGCATGAGCTGATGGAAATCCGGCCGCGAGCGCACGCTGCGGTGCCGCGCCGGCAGACGCCGGCGCAGCTGCTCCAGCGACATCACCTCCACGCCCAGCCCCGGGCAGCGCGGGTTGACAAAGGGCACGGGCTCGATCGGCGCCGCTGCCGCACCGGCTGGGCTCAGGCCAATCTGTCCCGAATCGACCATGAGTTGTTCCTTCTCCACCTCGAACATTCTGGCCCTGCGGCGGACCATCTGTCCCATTGCAACCTTCAGGAGCTTTCCATGTCCCTCACCCTTGTCGTTGGCGCCGGCGGCACCGTGGGCTCGTCCGTCGTCCAGGAACTCATGCAGCGCGGGCAGCGCGTGCGCGCGCTCAGCAGCCGCGCGCCGCGGCCGGCAGCCGGGCTGCTGGAATGGGCTCAGGCCGACGTGGTTGGCGGCCAGGGCCTGGACCACGCTTTCGAAGGCGTAACGCATGCCTTCCTGTTCGCGCCGCCGGGGCATGCGAACCAGCACGAGATCCTGCTGCCGCTGATCGAGCGCGCACGCTCGGCGGGGCTGCACAAGGTGGTGCTGATGTCGGCCCTGGGTGCGGATGCCGATGCCCGCGCCCCGCTGCGCGTGGCCGAGCTGGCGCTGGAGGCCTCGGGCCTGGCCTGGAACACGGTGCGCCCGAACTGGTTCATGCAGAACTTCAGCCATGCGTGGCTGCCGGGCATCCTGGCCACGGGCCGCATCCAGTTGCCGGCCGGGCAGGCGGCGGCCAGCTTCATCGACACCCGCGACATCGCGGCCGTCATCGCGCGGCTGCTCACCTCGCAGGACCTTGAGGGCCAGGCCTTCAACCTCACGGGCTCCCGGGCGCTGGGTTTCGACGAGGCAGCGGCGACGCTGTCGCGCGTGGCGGACCGGCGCATCGCCTACGAGCCGATCACGCCCGACGCCATGCGCCAGGGTTTGCTGGCCGCGGGTGTGGATGCGGACTACGCGGCGTTCCTGGTGCTGATCCTGGGTTTCCTGGCCGAGGGCTACAACGCCGGTACCACCGTCGACGTACAGCGCCTGCTGAACCGCGAGCCCATCGATTTCGAGCGCTATGCGCAGGAGCATGCGCAGGTCTGGAAAACGGCGGCGTGAGTTTTTCCTGTTGTCCGGCAAGCCGTCGCAGCCCGTCAGCCGTGAGCTGTGCGGCTTCGGAAAATGCCTCGCCGCTCCCGCACAGGCCGGGTCCAGGCGGTCCCCAGCCGTTGCCAGCAGATTGGGTTGAACGCCGCAGCTCGGGCCTTGGCTCGCAGCACTCATGCCTCACGCTGGGGTGGGGCCGCCTGGATGCCCGCCTTCGCGGACATGCCGACTTCATGGAGCGGCTACCCGTATTCCATCCTGAAGAAATTCAGCCGTTTCTCCGGCGAGCACGGCGCCTGCGCGGAAAATGATGAAGTCGTTGGCAAGCCAATCGACTGGAATCCTGTGATTGAAATGATTTCGTGACCGGCGCTGCGTTATATTGCGAGGGGCAGTTTCTAATATATCGAGGCGACAGCTGGCTTGCTGTTTTAGTTTGTCTTGCTTCCATGCGGATTTGGTGCGGCCGTCTGGGTCTGTATCGCAATTCGGGTTATCCCCTTGATGCACTGCACCATTGAAAATCGCCGGGCATTTCCCCGGGTCCGTGCCCAGTGTTCCTGGTTCGCAATTCATTTTTAAATGGCCGATGCTGATCGGCATCAAGGACTGCGCGCATGGGCTGCCGGCATCCTGTTTCATGCGATCGGGGCTTGCGGCTGCACAGGTGCCGCACGCCCATGCCGGAAAACCTGCACCACGGAAACGCCGCATGAACGACATCGCCATTTCTTCTCTGGATCGCGCCGAGCTGCGCCGCCGCCTGAACGAGCTGCATGAGCAGCAGCCGCCGGCAGACCCTTCCACGCCCGCCATGCGCATCGGCATCGAGGAACAGGGCGAGCTGGTGCAGGTGGTGGAGGTCGCGCGCCTCACCGAGGCGGTGAAGGTGTTCGAGATGCTGGGCGACTTCGGGCTGGAGCCGCGCCAGGGCCGCCACCGCAGCGACGACGGCAGGCGGCTGACGCGGCTCTACGCGCCGGCGCGCTGAGCGGCCGGGTATCGCGCCCGGAGCTGGTGCGGCCAAGGCGCGATGAATTCGGTCCGCACGGTTTGAACCGAGGCTGATTCAGTTTCCATGCCGCGCCCGAACCTGCGGCGTGCGGTATTCCCGGCCGATCACCGTGCGGGCATACAGGTATTCGCGGAGCATGTGCTGCTCCAGGCTGTCCATGTCCACGCGTCCGCCGGCATCGCAGGGAAAAGATTGACTGCGGCGCGGATCCACCAGCGATTCGAAGCAAAGCTCGAACGCGACCTGCTGCGACTCCATGCCCGCCATGATGCTGCTTCCATTCACGCATGCCGATGCCCGCACCGGCACGGGAAAAAGGGTGTGATGGTCTGCCGCCGTATTCGGACAATTTCCCGGATACGTTGAAAACATGGTAGGGACGCCAGGAATTCGGACACCAGACACAAAAGTCCCGCCACGGCGGGAGCTTTGTCCTGCCGTGAGCGAAGGGTTGAAATTGCGCGCGGCTTACATCGCCGCGTAATTCGGGCCGCCGCCGCCCTCGGGCGTGACCCAGGTGATGTTCTGCGTCGGGTCCTTGATGTCGCAGGTCTTGCAGTGCAGGCAGTTCTGGGCGTTGATCTGCAGCCGCTGGCCGGCGCCGGTCTCGGCAGCGACGAACTCGTACACCCCGGCCGGGCAGTAGCGCGCCTCGGGGCCGGCGTACTGGGCAAGGTTCAGGCTCAGCGGGGCATCGGCGTCCTTGAGCCGCAGGTGCGGCGGCTGGTCCTCGCCATGGTTGGTATTGCTGATGAACACGCTGGAGAGGCGGTCGAAGGTCAGCTTGCCGTCGGGCTTCGGGTAGGCGATGGGCGTGTGCTCGGCGGCCGGGCGCAGCGCGAGGTGGTCGGGCTTGTCGCGGCGCAGCGTCCACGGCGGCGCCTTCACGCCCAGGCGCGGCAGCAGCCAGTGCTCGACGCCCGTCATCAGCGCGCCCACGCGCATGCCTTTCTTGAACCAGGCCTTGAAGTTGCGCGCGGCATGCAGCTCCTCGTGCAGCCAGCTGCGCTCGAAGGCCTCGGGGTAGGCGGCCAGCTCGTCATGGGCGCGGCCGGCCTGCAGCGCCTCGAAGGCCGCCTCGGCCGCGAGCATGCCGGTCTTGATCGCGGCATGGCTGCCCTTGATGCGCGCGGCGTTGAGCGTGCCGGCGTCGCAGCCCACCAGCGCGCCGCCGGGAAAGGCCAGCTTGGGCAGGCTCATCAGCCCGCCCGCGGCGATGGCGCGCGCGCCGTAGCCGATGCGCCGCCCGCCTTCGAGGTGGGCGCGGATGGCCGGGTGCGTCTTCCAGCGCTGCATCTCCTCGAAGGGGCTCAGCCACGGGTTGGCGTAATCCAGCCCGGTCACGAAGCCCAGCGTCACGCGGTTGCCGTCGAGGTGGTAGAGGAAGCCGCCGCCGTAGGTGTCGGCGTCCATCGGCCAGCCGGCGGTGTGCACCACGCGCCCGGGCCGGGCCTTCTCCGGCGGGATCTCCCACAGCTCCTTGATGCCCAGCGCCCAGCTCTGCGGGTCGCGGCCGGCGTCGAGCTTGAAGCGCTCGATGAGCTGCTTGCCCAGGTGGCCGCGCGCGCCTTCGGCAAAGATGGTGTAGCGCGCGTTGAGCTCCATGCCGAGCTGGAACTCGGCCGTGGGCTCGCCGTCCTTGCCCAGGCCCATGTGGCCGGTGGCCACGCCGCGCACGGCGCCGTTCTCGCCGTACAGCACCTCGGCGGCGGCGAAGCCGGGGAAGACCTCCACGCCCAGCGCCTCGGCCTGCTCCGACAGCCATTTCACGACCGCACCCAGCGCCACGACGTAGCAGCCGTGGTTGTGGAAGTTGCGCGGGATCAGCCAGTCGGGCGTGCGGTGCGCGGCGTCGGGGGTGAGGAAGAGCACGTCGTCGCCAGTGACGGGCTGGTTCAGCGGCGCCCCTTGCTGCTGCCAGTCGGGAATCAGCTCGGTAAGGGCGCGCGGGTCCATCACGGCGCCGGAGAGGATGTGCGCGCCGGCCTCGGAGCCCTTCTCCAGCACCGCGACCGAGACATCGGCGCCGGCCTCCTCGGCCAGCTGCTTGAGCCGGATCGCCGTGGCCAGCCCGGCCGGGCCGGCGCCGACCACGACCACGTCGTAGTCCATGGCCTCGCGCGGGCCGTATTGGTCGATGAGGTGCGAAGGGGTCATGGTGTTGCTCCGGTGTGGTTGGCGATCGGGCCGGGGCCTCTCCCCGACTGCATCGTTGTTCAGGAAACCAAGTTGGCGGCGTGCCCCGTAGCGCATTCCAACTTCAAGTCGTCAGTGAAAGTTCACCGTTCGCGCTGAGCCCTTCGACAGGCTCAGGACGGGCTTGTCGAAGGGCCTGTTGGCCGGTTGTGCCAGGGGCTTCGACAAGCTCAGCCCGAACGGGTTTTCTTTCAGTACCAATGAAGAACTGGAAT
>JAEYPG010000105.1 GCA_023410975.1 Pseudomonadota bacterium | reverse complement strand
GCTCACGCTGCGCGGCAAGACCAACCCGGTGGTGCTCAAGGCCAACCGCTTCAACTGCTACACCAACCCGATGCTCAAGCGCGAGGTCTGCGGCGGCGACTTCGAGACCACGCTGCAGCGCAGCCTCTGGGGCGTGAACTGGGGCCTGAACATGGGCGCGCCGGACAACGTGAAGCTGGTGATCCAGGTCGAGGCCATCAAGCAGTAATCCATTCCGCATGCCTGCGCAGGCGGCACAGCCACGCTGACCGGGATAGGGCCCGAGCTCGTGGACACCCGCCTCCGCGGATGCGAGGGAGTTGATGGAAAAGCCCCGCCGCCCCTCGGCTGCGGGGCTTTTTCATGGGCAACCCAGCCTCCCTAAATTGGTGCCTCATGCCGAATCGGGGATTGAGGCAAGCGGCGTTCCTAAGTTCGGAATGCGCCACCCAATCGGGGCCCGGCCGGTCGCGAGGTCAACGTTCACCGCATAAGCTTCCTCGCACAGGTTTCTTTGAACTGAGGACAAAACAATGAGTGACCAAGGTTGGGTGCAATTTGCCGTCGCATTGGCGGCACTGGGACTGTTGCTGGTGCAGGCCATCACGAACTGACGAGCCGGTTCAGGCTCTTCTGCCGGGGGGCCTGGCTTCACGGCCGGGCCCCTCGGCGTTTGTGGGGTGCCTTGCCGGCCGCAGGTGCACCGCCCGGGGGCTCAACACGCTGGCTCGGCCCGTCCCTGCACCTCGGGCACCGCCACCCCGCCTTCGCGCAGCAGCGCGGCCATGCGCCGCGGCGGCAGCGGGTGCGACAGGCAGAAGCCCTGGAACAGGTCGCAGCCCAGCGCCAGCAGCCGGCAGCGGTCCACCTCGCGCTCCACGCCCTCGCCCACCACGCGCATGCCCATGGCATGGGCCACGCGCACCATGGTCTCCACCAGCAGCGCGGCATCGGCGCGGTCGGCCACGCCGTCCACGAAGACGCGGTCGATCTTGAGCTTGTCGCAGCGCAGCCGCAGCAGGTAGGCCAGCGAGCTGTAGCCGGTGCCGAAGTCGTCGATCGCCAGCGCGTAGCCGCGCGACTGCAACGCCCGCACCACGGAGACGGGGCTGTCCAGGTCCTCGAACACCGTGGACTCGGTGAGCTCGAACTCCACTTCCCGCGGCGTCAGCCGCAGCGTGTGCAGCTCCTGCAGGAAGCGCTCGCGCTGTGCCTCCTGGCGGCACTGGTGCGAACTCAGGTTCAGCGCTACCGGCGGGCAATGCAGGCCCTCGTCGGCCCAGGCGTCCAGGTCGAGCCGCAGCCGCTTGAGCAGCACCAGTCCCAGCTCGCCCACCAGACCCGACTCTTCCAGCACCGGGATGAACTGCGCCGGCGGCACGGGGCCGCGCTGCGGGTCGCTCCAGCGCGCGAGCCCCTCCACGCCCTGCAGCCGGCCGTGGCCATCAAAGAGTGGCTGGTAGGCCAGCGTGAATTCCTCGCGCGACAGCGCCACGCGCAGCGCCTGCGCCAGCGCGCGACGCTCGCGCTGCGCCTCGCCCAACGCCGGGGTGTAGCGGCTCCACGCGCCCTTGCCGGCATGCTTGGCCTGGTACATCGCCATGTCGGCACAGGCCAGGGCGCCCTCGGCCGTGGCGGCATCCTCGGGCAGCAGCGCCAGGCCCAGCGACACGCCCACCTTCAGCGACACGCCTTCGTGTTCGATGCGCCGCGGCAGCACCTCGACGATGCGCTGCGCCACGCTGCCGGCGATGCGCTCGTCCACCGGCGCGCGCAGCAGCAGCGCGAACTCGTCCCCGCCCAGGCGCCCGACCTCGTCGCTCGCGCGCACCAGCGACTGCAGCCGCTGCGCCACCGTGCGCAGCACCGCGGCGCCCGCGGCATGGCCGCGGGTGTCATTGATGAGCTTGAAGTCGTCCACGTCCAGGCACATCAGCGCCGCCGGCGCACCCGAGGCCGCCGCTTGCGCCAGCTCGGCCGTGAAGCGCTCGCGGTTGGCCAGGCCGGTGAGCACGTCGTGGTGCGCCAGGTAGTGCGTGCGCGCGTCGGCGGCGCGCACCCGCGCGCGCTGGCGGCGCGAGGCCAGCGCCACCACGCTGAGCGCCAGGGCCATGATCAGCACCGCCGCCAGCATCACTGCAGCTAGGCCGCGCCACGTCGGCGCCCGAAAGGCCTGCACCCGCAGCCGGCCCACCACCGAACCGTTGTCGCCCGACACCGTCACCTCGGTGACGAGGGAGCCGCCGTGGCGCTCCAGCCAATCGGGCGCCGCGGCACGGCGGAACTCCGCCAGCGCGTGCCCGTCGCTGCGCAGCAGCTGGGCCATGGCTACCGCCGGCGCGGCTTCGAAGGCCGCCAGCAGCGCCCGTGCCTCGGCCGCGTCGTCGAACAGCAGCGCCGCCGCCGTGGTGCGCCCCACCAGCTCGGCCTGCGTGCGCAGCCCCTCCTGCTGGCGGCTATCGAGCTGCAGATACTCGAACAGCCCCAGCAGCAGCGCCACGATCAGCATCGCGGCACAGGCCAGCAGCGTGTCGCTGCCGCGGCGCAACAGCAGCTCCGGCCCTTTCATCATGGCCTTCATGGCGAGCTCTCCATGTGCACGAAGCGCGCCAGTCGCAGCAGCCGCGCGTTGATCTCCAGCCCCGCGCGGCGGGCCGCCTGCAGATCCACGTCGAAGACGATGCGCCCCTGGTGCGGCTGCAGGTTCAGCGTGACGCCGCGCTCGGTCAGGCCGTGGCTGTCGCCCACCCACAGCAACCCGCGCGGCGCCGGCACGGACACGGGCAGCAGCACGTCGGCGCCGACGTAGGCGATGTGACAGCCGGCCACGGCCGCGGACGGCAGCGCGAGAGCGGGCTTCGGCCCGGCCGCCGTGCTCGCGACCGTGCCGGCGCCCGCACCGGCAACGCCACCGGTGCTGGCCGTGACCACC
>JAEYPG010000042.1 GCA_023410975.1 Pseudomonadota bacterium | reverse complement strand
CCTCGAAGCGCCGGCGCGCCGGGCCGCGCAGCGTGCCCAGCACGTACTCGGCGGCAAGCCGGTCGGCCAGCGCGGGACGGCCGTAGTCCATCTCAGGCGCCTCCCGTGCTTTCGCGCGCAACCGCTTTGGCCAGGCAGTCCTTGAGCGCGCTGAGCGCGCGCCGCACCCAGCTCTTCACCGTGCCCAGCGGCTGCGCCAGGTGCTCGGCCAGCTCCGCATGCGACAGGCCCTGGTAGAAGGCCAGCGCCAGGCACTGCCGCTGCTCGCGGCTGAGGCCCCGCATGCACAGCCCCAGCCGGCGCGCATCGGCAGCCGACGCCACCGACTCCAGCGGGCCCGCCTCCTCCGACGCGAGCAGGCCCAGCATGTCGCGTCCTTCGTCATCCGGGTCGTCCAGGGTGGTGCTGACCGTGTCGGGCTCGGCCCGGCGGCGGCGCAGGCTGTCGATGGCACCGTTGCGCGCGATGCTGGTCAGCCAGGTCAGCGGCTGGCTCAGCCGCGCGTCGTAGGCCTGCGCCGAGCGCCAGACCTTGACGTAGACCTCCTGAAGCACCTCCTCGGCCTGCGCCCGGTCCCGGTTGATACGCAGCACGACGCCAAACAGATGCGCGCTGGTGAGGCGGTAGAGCGCCGCGAAGCTCTCGCGATCGCCCAGTTGCACGCGCGACAGCAGCCGGGCGAGTTCCTGACTGCGGTCGGATGAAGCGGACGCGGGCATGGGCGCGGGGGATGGACCAGCAAACGGAATGGCGATGGCGGCGCGGTGAGCCGGCTGCGGCAGGACATCCCGCCGCCACGCCATCAGGACCCAATGTAGCGAGTCAGCAGCCCGTGTCCTGCGCTCCGCCGCCCAGGACACCGGTAACGGTCGCGCGGTACACGGCGCTGATCTTGTTGGGCGCGTTGAGCTTCTGCATCGCCTGCTGCACGTGGAAATTCACGGTGCGTTCGCTGATGCCCAGAATCGCCGCCAGGTCGCCCGCCGACTTGCCTTCCGCGGACCACTGCAGCACTTCGATCTCCCGCACCGACAGGGCCTGGGCTGCGTCGCTTCGCAGCGCGGCCATCGCGGAGGAACCCGCCACCCGGGGTGCCTCGGCCAGTACCCGCGACGCCGCCGACAGCAGCGCCAGGACCGAGGCCGTGGCCAGGTTGCCGTGGCGGCCGGCGCCGAAGCGCGTGCCCGGCACGCCGGCGCAGGAGACTTCCACGATGGCCAGCGCGGCGGCATCCGCGCCGGTGCCCAGGCTCCTTTCCTCGTAGGCGTGCACCGTCAACGGCAGGCCGAGGGCACGCACGGCGGCATCGATGGGCCCGTTGCCCGTGCCGCGCAGCACGCGGCGGGCATTCGTGCTGCCCAGTTCCAGCTCGATGGATTGCCGCTCGCCGTCGCCCTCCAGCTGGTGCGAGACATAGGCCAGCGGATTTCCTTGATCGTGCGGTGGCGCCAGGTAGGTGGCATCGAACAGGCGCCACAGCGCCTCCGCGCCGATCTCCGCCTCGCTCGCGTCCGCGGCGCGCTGCACCACCGAGCTGAACTCGACCTGCATGCGCCGCGGCATGACCACGCCATGCGCCTGCTCCAGCAGGTAGGCGATGCCGCCTTTGCCGGACTGCGCGTTGACGCGAATGATCCCGTCGTAGCTGCGCCCGATGTCGGCCGGGTCGATGGGCAGGTACGGCACCGACCAGGGCATGCCAGGGCGCTGCGCGGCCATGCCCTTCTTGATGGCGTCCTGGTGCGAGCCGGAAAAAGCGGTGAATACCAGGTCGCCGGCATAGGGATGGCGCGGGTGGATCGGCAGCCCGGTGCTCTCCTCGATGAGGCGGCCCAGGCCATGGATGTCCGAGAGGTCGAGCTGCGGGTGGATGCCGTGGGTGTAGAGGTTCAGCGCCAGCGTGACCAGATCCACGTTGCCGCTGCGCTCGCCGTTGCCGAACAGGCAGCCTTCCACGCGCTCGGCGCCGGCCAGCAGCGCCTGCTCAGCGCAGGCCACGCCGGTGCCGCGGTCGTTGTGCGGGTGCACCGACAGCACCAGGTGCTCGCGCCGCTCCAGGCGGCGGTTCATCCACTCGATCTGGTCGGCGAAGACGTTGGGCGTCGTCACCTCGACCGTGGTGGGCAGGTTGATGATGATCTTGCGGCCCGGGCCGGCGTCCCAGGCGCGGATGGCCGTGTTGCAGGCCGACAGCGACACCTCCAGCTCGGTCATGCAGAAGGTCTCGGGGCTGTACTGCAGCGTCCACAACGTCTCGGGATGCCGGCTGGTCAGGCGCTTGAGCAGGCTGACGTGCTCCTCGACGAGTTGCATCACCTGATCCACGCTCATGCCGAAGACGACGCGGCGCCAGAGGGGCGACGTCGCGTTGTAGAGGTGCACGATGGCGCGCCGGGCGCCGGCGAGCGACTGCACCGTGCGCTCGATCAGGTCCGCCCGGGCCTGCGTGATGACCATGGGCGTGACGTCGTCCGGAATCAGGTCCCGGGTCACCAGCTCGCGCACGACGTCGAAATCGATCTGCGACGCGGAAGGAAACCCGACCTCGATTTCCTTGAAGCCGACCCGAACCAGCTCCTGGAACAGCGAGAGTTTCCGTTCGCGGCTCATGGGCTCGAACAGCGCCTGGTTGCCGTCGCGCAGGTCGGTGGACAGCCAGGTCGGCGCCTGGTCGATGGTCCGGTTCGGCCATTCACGGTCCGGAAGCCGGACGGTGGCGGGACGGGGGTATTTGCTGGCGGGGTGGGAAAGCATGGAAGCACCTCGGCTGGGCCGCCGCCGGCCGGGGCGGCGCCTTGGAAAGCACGTTGGAAAACAGCGGACGGATTTCCCTGCAGCCCTCGCCAATGCCGGGAGACTGGTGCGCGGCCGGGGTCAGGGGAAATCCGTGCGTGTCGGCGCTCAGCGCCTGTAAACGTGCCAACCCCGGCCAGGTGCTAGACCTGGGCTTAGGACGGGGCGAGGCAGGAGATGCATGGGAGGAATGGTGCCTGCTGAATGCTGCGGGCGTCTACTGTCAGAGTCGGCAATTGAGCCGTCTTTTCGGCGGGGCCCCATTCCCTCTCCACGAACTGGAATCTGGCGAACCGATCTCAAGCCACTTCAAATAGGCGCAAGGTGGATTAGGCTAAACAGAGCCGTCTGATTCTTCATCCCAGCGCGCTGCCTCCGGCAACCGCTGATCGTCGTTGAATCGAGCGGCTTCCCGCATCCGGGTCAGGCCGGTTTCACTCCACCCCGCCCGCCGCTGGCGCCACGCCGTGCGCCAGCTCTCCTACTTTCCTCAGCGCCCGCCGCTGTGCCTCGTCCCAGCGCCCGCCCAGCCCCAGCCGCACGCAGTGCCGGTACCGCCCGGTGGTGCTGAACATGGTCCCCGGCGCGATGCAGATGCGCTCCTTCAGGCAGGCGTCGAACAGCGCCATCGAGTCGCTGCCCGCGGGCAGCTCCACCCACAGGATGAAGCCGCCGGGCGGGTCCGTGACGCGCGTGCCCTTGGGAAAGCTCTCGGCGATGATCCCGCGCGCCTCGTCCACCCGCGCCGCGACCGTGTTGCGCAGCTGCCGGTAGGCGCTCTCGGTGCCGGGCTGCGTCAGCAGGTCCGCCACGGCCAGCTCCAGGAACTCGGTGTGCGCGCCGGAGTGCACGGCCTTCAGGCGCTTGATCTGTTCCGACCAGCGCCCGGCATCCACGTAGCCCATGCGCAGGCCCGGCGCCACGGTCTTGGAGAAGGAGCCGCAGATCATCACGTGCCCCGTGTCGTCGTAGCTGCGCACCGCGCGGCGCTGCTCGTCGTGCTCGCACAAGGCGTTGTAGATCACGTCCTCGATCAGCGGCACGCCGCGCTGCGCCACCAGCTGAGCCAGCCGCCGCCGCTCCACCAGCGGCATGCTCGACCCCAGCGGGTTGGACAGCGTAGGCACCGCCAGCACCGCCTTCACCGGCTGCGTGTCCAGCGCCAGCGACAGCGCGTCCACCGACAGGCCCTGGCGCGGGTGCGTCGGAATCTCCAGCGCGCGCAGGTGCATGCTCTCCAGGATCTCCAGGAAGCCGAAGTAGGTCGGCGACTCCAGCGCCACCACGTCGCCCGGCTTGGTCACCGCGCGCAGGCACAGGCTCACCGACTCCAGGCAGCTGTTGGTCACGAGGATGTCGCGCAGGTCCAGCTGGCAACCCATGCTCAGCGCCTGGCGCGCGATGGCGCGGCGCAGCTCCGGCGTGCCCGGGCCCAGCGGGTAGCGGCTGAGCGTGGTGCGGTTGCGCTGCGCGGCACGGCTGATGGCGCGGCGGATGCGCTCGTAAGGGAACAATTCGTCGCCCGGCGTGGCGGCGCCGAAGGAGATGAAGCCCGGGTCCACCGCCATGGCGAACACGCGCGAGCCCATGGAGCTCACCGACACCGCCTGCGACTGCGGCGGCAGCGGCGTGGTTTCGGGCTCGGGCGGACGCCGCGTGCTGCGCGCCGCCACGAAGTAGCCCGAGCGCGGGCGCGCCTCGATCAGCCGCGCGTCCTCCAGCGTGCGGTAGGCCTGCACCACCGTCGCCATCGACACGCCCTGCTGGCGCGCCAGCTCGCGCACGGAGGCGATGCGCTCGCCACGCGCCAGCGTGCCGGCCCGGATCGAGCCCGCCAGCTGGTCGGCAATGCGCAGGTACAGGGTGTCTTGTGTACGGTCCATGCCAGATTCTGTGCCGGTCCGTCGCTTACAGACCAATACAGATGCCGCCGCATCCGACCGGCACAGCCGGCCGCGCAGGGACGCTGTGCCGGCTGTATTGGCCGTTTTCTGCATCTGTGCAGGTTCACTTCCCGCACCGAAAGTGGCAGCCATGGACACCACCACCACCGCAGCCGCCACCGCCATGAACGCCTCCACCACCGCCTTCGATCTGGCTCCCGGCGCGACGCTCGCGCTGCACCACGCCGCCGGCCGCGAGCTGGTCGTGTACAGCGGCCGCGTCTGGGTCACCTGCAGGGGCTGCGCACAGGACCTGTTCCTGACGGCCGGCCAGCGCGTGCGCCTGGCCCCGGGCGCCGTCGCCGAGTGCGACAGCCCCGGCGCCGCGCGGCTGCAGCTCCAGCCGGCGCACGGCCGGCTGTGGTG
>JAEYPG010000028.1 GCA_023410975.1 Pseudomonadota bacterium | reverse complement strand
GTACCAGGCCACGGCCGTGTTGCTGGTGACGACCGGCCGCCCCAGTGCGTGTTCCAGCGGCTCGATGGCCTCGGCCGTCCTCACCGTCGTGCAACTCAACACGTACGCCTGCGCTTCGGGGTGCGTGTTGGCCAACGCGAACGACTTCCATGCCTGCGGCGAGACGGCCATCATCTCGCGCCCCGTGTTGCAGCCCAGCCCCGCATTGCCAAGCACTTCGAACCCCCTGAGCCCGAAGAACGCGGCCTCGCGCTGGTTGACCTCGGCCGTGTACGGCGAAAGCATCACGATCCGCCGGGCCTGCAGTGCCCGCAGTGCAGCGACCAGGGCCTGTGAGGTCGCAACGGCCTCCAGTCCCGTGGCCGCCCGGATGCGCGCCAGGATGGATGTCTCCAGATCGGCGCTGTAGGTGGAAACCGCCGTGCAGTGGAACACGATGAGGTCCACGCCGGCGTCCGCCAGCAATCCCGACGCGGCCTCAACGTCCCGGGTCATGCTCAGCAGCGCTTCCTCCGTGCTGTCCACCAGCTTCAGCCGCGTGACGGCCATGCCGATGCTCCCGGGCAGCATCGCGCGCAACTGGGGCTCGGCGGCCTGGTTCACCGAGGGCAGCAGCAGTCCCACGCGGCCCTGCGATCCATAGTCCAGCCATTGAGGTTCCATACCGCCTTCGCCCGGCTCAGTTCAGTTTCAGCCCGAGCTCGTTGATCAGGGGCGTGTACGTGGCCGTTTCCTTGCGGATCGTCTCGTCCATCTGTTCGGGCGTCGTGCCGGCCATCTCGAACCCGAAGACCTTGAGCTCGTCCGTGATGTCCGGGCGCTTCACCACCTCGACCACGTCCTTGTTGATCTGCTCGATGATGGGCCTGGGCGTGCCCGCGGGTGCAGCCAGCGCGTTCCACATGACCAGGTCATAGCCCTTGAGGCCGGCCTCCGCAAGCGTGGGCACGTCGGGCAGTGCTGCCGACCGGGCCGGGCCGGTGGTTGCCAGCGCACGGATCTTGCCCGTCTTGATGTGCGGCACGTTGGAGGCGATGCCGTCGAAGCTGACCTGAACATCTCCGGAGAGCATGCCCTTGACCACTTCCGACGCGCCGCGGTAGGGCACGTGGACCAGCTTCGTGCCGGTGTGCCGCGTGAACATCTCGCCGGCGAGTTGCGTCGACGTCGTACTCGAGCCGTAGTTGATGCTGCCGGGGCTCGCCTTGGCCGCCGCCACCAGGTCGGCCACGGTCTTGAAGGGCGTCCTGTCGGTGGCGGTGAGCACGATCGACTGCCGGGCAACGATGGAGATGGAGGCAAAGTCCTTCAACGGGTCGTAGGGCAGCCGTGAGTAGAGCGCCGGGTTCATGGTGTACGTGGAGTCCAGCGGCATGAACAGCGTGTAGCCGTCGGGCGCGGCACGCGCCACCTCCTGCGCGGCGATCAGCGTATTGGCCCCGCCCTTGTTGTCCACGACAACGGGTTGGCCCCATTTCTGGGCCAGGCGTTGCGCGATGGCGCGGCCCAGGACGTCTGCCGGCCCACCCGCGGGAAACGGGATGACGAGCCGCACCGGCTTGGTGGGATAGCCGGTCGGCGGTTGCGCATGCGCTCCCGCGCCCAGGCCCATGGCGGTCAGTACGGATGCGAGCAGCGCGGTGCGCCGGGCAACGCCGCGCGGCGGTCGTACAGTGTGCATGTCGTCTCCTGTAGAGGTGGGGCCTCGCGCCGGGCCAGTGGCTGGCGCCGCGCTTCGCGTGGAGCGGCTCAGAACCCGTAAAGCACTTCCGGGTTGCGCACGAGGATGCGCTGGCGTTGCTGCTCGTCGGGGACCCAGGCCAGCATCTGGTCGAGCAGGTCCGTGGTGTTGGGCATCTTTCCCTTGAACGAGACGTGGGGCCAGTCGCTGGCCCAGACCAGGCGGTCGGGCCGCGCGGCGAGCAGGGCCTGCACATACGGCACCATGTCCTCATAGGGGGGCGGCAGGGCCGACATGCGGTAGCCGCAGGAGAGCTTGACCCAGCAGCGTCCCGTGTCCACCAGCCGCAGCAGGGCCTGGAAGCCGGGCTGGCCCAGTCCGTCACCCGGCCGCAGCGAGCCCATGTGGTCGATGACGAGATCGGTGGGCAGCTCGCGCAGCGTGGGCTCCATCTCGGCCAGGGGGGCGCGCCCCTGGTCGTCCATGACGTGCAGCTGCACATGCCAGCCCAGCCGCGCGACGCGTGCGGCCAGGGTGGGCATCTCGGCCAGCGGTACGGCGCCCGCGTGGCCGATGTTGTAGCGCACCCCGCGCACGCCGGCCTCGTGCATGCGGTCGAGCTCGGCGTCCGGGACGTCGGCGCGCAGGGCCGCAATGACCCGCGCCGGCCGGCCCATCTCGGCCACCGCATCGAGATGGCGCCGGTTGTCGGTGCCGTAGCCGCTGGGCTGCACCAGCACCAGGCGCTCGACGCCCAGGATGTCGTGGAGCCTGCTCAGCGAGGCGGGCAAGGCCTCGGGCACATCGAACGAGCGTGTGGGCGCGACGGGATACCGATCGGCCGGACCGTACACGTGCACGTGACAATCCGCCGTCCCGGGCGGGCAGATCAGCTTCGGTCGACGGGGTGACGGATCAGGGGGCTGGCACAGCGGGATCATGGGCCAAGGTCCGCAAAGTGGATGGAAAACGGGTGGCGCGGGCAACCGCTCACTCGAAGACGCGGTCGTCGTGCAGGACCACGGGCACCTCCTTGTTCTTCTCGGAGTAGCCGTCGAAGGGCTTGCCGTCGAGGTCGATGCGCGCCAGCACGTCGCTGTCGGGGTCGATGTGTGCGCCAATGCGCAGCATCACTAGCGGCTCGCCGTCCTCCTTGGCGTGGAACCAGTAGAAGGTGTTGGCCGGCAGCAGCACGCAGTCGTTCTTGCCCACCTCTCGCGTCTCCCCGCGCGGCCCGTGGAACACGGCCCCGCCCTGCAGGACCACGAAGACGTGGTCTTCATTGGAATGCGCGTGGATCTCGTTCTCTCCGCCGCTGGCATAGGTCTTGAGCACGACGTTCATGTGTCGCGACGCGCCCAGCACCTGGTTGGTCCGTCCCTGCTTGGGCAGCCTGGCCCGGATGTGGAAGAAACTGGGCTGTCCCGGCCGGGACAGGCGGTCCATCTCGGCGCGCCACTCGGTGGCGCTGTTGACGATGGGGGCGAAGCTCTGGGATTCCGTGGTGACGCTCATGGGCTTGTCCTTCGCGGGGGGTGAAAGCGGTCAGTCGATCTTGATGCCGGCTTCCTCGATGACCGGGCGCCAGCGCTCGGCCTCGGAAGCGATGAAGCTGCGCAACGCCTGCGGCGAGCTGGGGTCGGCCAGCAGACCGGCGCTCTGGAGCTTGTCCTGCACGTCCTTGGCCGCCAGGGCCTGCGTCAGTTCCCTGTTGAGCCGGGCCACGACGGTGGCGGGCGTCCCCTTGGGGGCCAGCAGCGCCATCCACACGTCGATGTCCGGGACCTTGATGCCGGCGTCGCTGAGCGTGGGCACGCTGGCCAGCGCGGGGATCGACTTGGCGCTCAGGCGGGCCAGCGGTCTCAGCGTGCCCTTTTCGATGTGCGGCAGCACCGCGGTGATGCCGTCGATCGTGAACGTCACGTCGTTGGACAGCAGGCCTTGCGTCGTGCCCGAGCTGCCCTTGTAGGGCACCGCAACCACGCGCTTGCCCAGCGTCTGCTTGAGCAACTCTCCGGAAAGCTGCGTGGTGAAGGTGCCGAAGCCGTAGCTGAGCTTGTCCGGCGCCGCCTTGGCCCGTGCCGCCAGCTCCTGGATGGATTTGGGCCCCGCGGCGTTGGTCACGACCAGCAGCGGCGACACGGCCACCTTGCCGATGGGCTCGAAGTCCTTGATGGGGTCGTGCGGCAGCTTCGCGTAGAGGTACTGGTTCATCACCAGCGTGTTGTCCACGGCCATCAGCAACGTGTAGCCGTCCGCCGGCGCCTTGGCGACGGCGTCGGCGCCGATGATCGTGTTGGCGCCAGGCTTGTTGTCCACGATGATCGTCTGTTGCATCGACTCGCCCATGCGCTGCCCCACGACGCGGGCCAGCAGGTCGGTGGGCCCGCCGGCCGGGAAGGGCACGACCAGCCTGATGGGCTTGCCGGGGTAATCACTGGAGCCCTGCGCCAGCGCATCGGCCGTGATGCCTGCGCATGACAGCGACAGGGCCAGCGCGAGAAAGCTCTTGGGGGTCTGCATGGTGTCGTCTCCAGGGGCGTGACCCGGTGCCTGGGGACAGCCGCCACGAGCACCGCCTTGTTGGCTTGATTCTGGTCAACGCAAGGGCCCGACTCAACGCGTCGCCGGCTATGGGCTGTATCGGCAAAACGAATGTCGCGCGCGTTTTCACCTAGGTATTGGCCCGGTGGCGCGGTCGTTCCCGCCACGCCGCGGTCGTGGCGTGGAGAGCAAGGTCGAAGGCAGGATCGTCGCGTGGGCAACCTTGCCCAGGCGGCGGGCTCAGAACTCGCCCAGGCAGCGCTTGACGAGGGCGCGCAGCCACTTGTTGGCCGCGTCCTGGTCGTAGCGGCGATGCCAGACCTGCGTGACGGCCACGGTCGGGCTTTCGAAGGGCAGGGGGTGGACCTCGATGGCTTCCTGCCGCTCGAAGATGCGTGCCAGGTCGTTCGGAATGACGGCCATGAGCTCGGTCTGCGGAATGATGCTCAGCAAGCCCAGGTAGTTCGGCAGGGTCGTGGCAACGTCGCGCGAGACACCCAGCTCGGCCATCTTCATGTCGATGACCTCGTGGCTGCGGCCTTCGGTACGGATGGCAACATGCGGCGCGCGCGCAAAGGACGCAGCAGTGAGCCAGCCGTCCTCCAGGTATGGGTTGTATCGATTGACGATGCAGCAGAAGCCGCTGTTGCGCAGAAGCCGCTGTTGGAAGACGCCGGCCTCGTTGATGTCGGGGAAATACCCGACAGCCAGGTCCACCGTTCCGGACTCCAGGCCTTCCTCCATGCGCTCCGCGATGGGGGTCATGGCGCGCAGCTTCGCCTTGGGTGCGTCCGCCCGCATGGCGTTGATGATCCTGGGCAGGTAGGCAGCTTGTGCCAGGTCGGTCATGCACAGCGTGAAGGTCTGGCTCGACTGCTCCGGGCGGAAGGTGTGCCGCTGAAACACCTCGGAGCGCGTGCGCGCCAGGATTTCCTTGACTGCCGGCGCGATGCTCAGCGCACGCGGCGTGGGCTCCATGGTGTTCTTCACCCGGACGAACATCTGGTCGTCGAAGGCCTTGCGCAGCTTGGCCAATGCGTTGCTCATCGACGGCTGGCTGATGTTGAGCCGTTCGCTGGCTTTCGACACGCTGCGGGTTTCGAGCATCGCCTCGAACACGAGAAGCAGGTTCAGGTCTTCTTCGTAGAGGTTCATGGCGCAGGCGAGCGTGATGCGGTCCGCCGGAGCATGAAGCCGCCAGCGCGGATGCTTGGGCGGTTCCCTATGGGCGCAGGTTGTCCTCTTCCTGCGCCAGGTTGTCGATCATGGCCAGCAAGACCCGCCGCGTGGTGGCCACGTCGGCCTCTGGCACGCCTCGCGTGGCGATGGCGTTCACCTCTTCGGCCAGCGGAACGAGCTGCCGCTTGAGCTTGCGCCCTTGCGGCGTGAGAAACACGTAGACGTTCTTGCGGTTGTCGGGCCGCTGCTCCAGCCGAACGTATTCCAGGGCTTCCATGGCGCGCAGCGCGGTGAACGTGGTCGGCTCGGCCACGCCAGCCTCGATGCTGAGCTCGCGCTTGGTCAGGCCGTCGCGCTCCCAGAGGATGCGCAGGAAGGTCCAGTGTCCCAGCGCCACTTCATGGCGCCCCAGCCGCTGCTGCAGCGCACGCAGGAACGAGCGCGTGGCGTCCTTGACCAGGTGCGCCATGCGGTCGTGGGGCACTTCTTCGCGCCAATGGCGCAGGATGCGGCTGGCGGCTTCGGTGTCTCTGGAAGCGGGCGCTTTGGGCACGGCAGCAACAGCGGGCGTGGAGGAGGCCTTCATTCTCGCAAAGCCACCTGGTGCCGCAGCTCCACGTCGCGGCCTTCCCGGGCGGAGGTCAGCAGTGCCAGGCAGATCTCCAGCGTGGCCCGAGCCCAGGGACCGTCGTGCAGAGGCTTGGCGCCGTGCAGCACCGCGTCCACCAGCTCGTCGATCACCTCGAAGCGCGGCACCGCCGGGGCAGGCAGCTCGATGCGCTCGCGATGGCGGTCGCCGTACACCCACACGGCATCGGGCAGAGGGCGCAGGTCGCCGTGCTCGCAGCTCACGACCACCGGCCCGAAATGCTGGTGTGCCGGCGCCGCGGTGCCTGGTGCCGGCGGCTTCCACGCGGGGCCGCCATAAGTGCCGGCGGCCTTGAGCTGCGCCTCGTCCTCGGCGGAGGCCACGCTGGCGAGCCGGCGCCGGGCCTGGCCGTAGGCGTGCGCGTCCTTCGGGCTGCCCATCTCGCCGGTCCAGCCGCACCACTCGTCGCTGTCGAAGCGTCCGTAGCCGCTGTAGGTGAGGCTGGCGAAGGCCCCGTCCTCGAACCACAGCAGGGCGGTGTAGGCGCCCTCGGTGGGC
>JAEYPG010000699.1 GCA_023410975.1 Pseudomonadota bacterium | reverse complement strand
GGCGTGCGCCTTGAACACGCCGCCGTTGAGCAGCAGCGCGTCCGGCACCGGGAAGGCGTCGGCCGTGCCCAGCGCCTGCCGCGCCGCATCGGCGTGCTGGCGCAGGAAGGCGGCAATGTGGCGCGTGACGGCGCTGTCGGCCGCATAGGGCAGCCCGAACTCCACCAGCGCGGCGCGGCTGCGTTTCACGGGCTCGTCCGGCGCCACGTGCGGGAAGAAGCCATCGAGGGCCAGGGCCTGGACTTCCTCGCGGCTGAAAACCACCGTGCGCGAGCCGCCAATCAAGCGGCTGCCGCCGCCCAGCAGCGTGACGTTGGCGCTCTCCGGCGCATCGGCCGCCAGCAGTTGTTCCTTGGCGACGCGGCAGCGCTCCACCAGCTGCGTCAGGCGGCCGGCCGAGAGGCGCTCGCCTCCCAGGCGCTGTTCCGCCAGGTGCGCCAGCGCCAGGTCCACGTTGTCGCCGCCCAGCATCAGGTGCTGGCCCACGGCGATGCGGTCGAGCTTCTTCCCGTCCTCGGCCACGCGCACCAGGCTCAGGTCCGTGGTGCCGCCGCCCACGTCGCAGATCAGCACCAGCCGCGCGCCGCCCAGCGCCTGCGCCAGGTCGGCGCGGTGCTTGAAGGCCCAGTCCTGGAAGGCGGCCTGCGGCTCCTCCAGCAGGCGCAGGTTCGGCAGGCCCGCCGCGCGCGCGGCCTCCACCGTGAGCTGGCGCGCGGTGTCGTCGAAGCTGGCGGGGACGGTCAGGACGATGTCCTGGCGCTCCAGCGGCCGGTTCGGGAAGCGCGTGTTCCACGAGGCGCGCACGTGCGCCAGGTAGCTGGCGCTGGCCTGCAGCGGCGAGACCTTGGGCACCTCGGCCTCGGCGCCCCACGGAAGGGTGGGAGCGAGCCGGTCCACCGCGGCATGCGAGAGCCAGCTCTTGGCGCTGGACACCAGCCGCCCGGGCACCTGCGCGCCCAGGCGCCGTGCCAGCTCGCCGATGACGGCGGGTACTTCCGCTTCCCCCGTTTGCCCTGAGCTGGTCGAAGGGCCTGCACCCTGGCCGGGCGGCAGGGCTTCGACAGGCTCAGCCTGAGCGGTGCAGGCCGAGGGCCAGGGCAGCTGCAGCGCCTCGGGCGCCAGCTCGCCCGGGGCGGGGTGGTAGCGCAGCGAGGGCATCAGCGGCGCGCGGCCGACCTCGCCGGGGGCGATGAGCTGGTCGACCTCGAACAGCTCGATCGCGGTGGCGCCGGGCTCGGCCCAGGCCACCACGGTGTGCGTGGTGCCCAGGTCGATGCCGACCAGGCAGGGCGAGTAGGCCGCCGCGGCGCCGCTCTTCTTCATGCCGCCGCGGCGGCTCCTTCGCTGCCGCGCACGTCGAACTCCACCTTCCAGCGGGCGCTGCCGTCACGCGGCACGGCGATCACCTCCAGCGTGCCGGTCTCGGTCACGTGCGCCTGCAGGCTCACGGGCACCACCTCGCCGGGGCTGCGGCCCTCGGCCGGCAGCGTGGCCTGGATCTCCTCCAGCTCGTGGATCTCCTCGTCCGACCAGAAGTCCAGCAGCGTGCCGACCTGGTCCTGGCGCCGCACGCTGGAGCCGAAGAAGCGGAAGTGCACCGGCTCGCCCACCACCAAGCCGAACTCCATCTCCGGCACCTCGGCCTCCGTGCCTTCCTCCATGCCGAAGGGCGCCAGGCACAGCAGCGAGATGGGCGGTTCCATGCCCGGCACGGCCGGCATGGCGGACTCGATGGCCACGTAGTAGGCCTGCGCCGTGCCGCCGCGGATGCGCACGCCGCGCCCGCGCCGCACGTAGCCGTAGTAGGCCGCGCCCTGGGCCACGGCGCGGTCCAGGTCCGCGCCTTCGAGCAGCCGCGCCGCCGGCGCGCCCTCGGCCTCCAGCCAGCCGTTGAGCACCGCCAGCACCCGCTCGGCCAGCACCGGCGACTTGAAGACGCCGCCGTTGAACAGCAGCGCGGTCGGGTGCAGGAAGGTCGCGCCCTCGGCCGCGGCGTGGTCGAAGCCCTGCAGCTCGGCGGTGGCGCCGGCCTGGCGCGCCAGGAAGGCGGCCAGGTGCCGGGTGATGGCCGCGTCCTGCGCGTAGGGCAGGCCGACCTGCGTCAGGCCGGCGCGGGTGCGGGTGACGGGCCGGGCGTCGGCGCCCACCTGCGGGAAGAAGCCTTCGACCAGCGTGCCGGTGACTTCCTCGCGCGTGAGCTCGGTGCGGATGGTCCCGCCGATCAGGCGCGAGCCGCGGCTGGGCACGACGATGGGCTGCGCCGGCGCCTCGGGGTCGGCCAGCAGCACTTCCTTGGCGACGCGGCAGCCCTGCGTGAGCGAGCGCATCTGCCACGGGTCCAGCGTGGTGCCGCCGGCGGCCAGCTTGCGCGCCACCACGTGCGCCAGCGCCAGGTCCATGTTGTCGCCGCCGAGCAGGATGTGGTCGCCCACCGCCACGCGGTGCAGCTCCAGGTTGCCCTCGCGCTCGATGACGGCGATGAGGCTGAAGTCGCTGGTGCCGCCGCCCACGTCCACCACCAGGATCACGTCGCCCGGCTTGACCTGCTTGCGCCAGTTGCCGCCGCTGCCCTGGATCCAGCTGTAGAGCGCGGCCTGCGGCTCCTCCAGCAGCGTGAAGTGCGTGCCGAAGGTGCGGTTGGCGGCCTCGGCCGTGAGCTCGCGCGCGGCCGGGTCGAAGGAGGCGGGGATGGTCACCGTCAGGCTCTGCTGGTCCAGCGGCGCCTCGGGGTGCGCGTCGTTCCAGGCAGCGCGCAGGTGTTCCAGGTAGCGGATGGAGGCGTCCACCGGCGAGACCTTGGGCACTTCCGCCGGAGCGCCGGCCGGCAGGATCGCGGCGCGGCGGTCCACGCCGGTGTGGCCCAGCCAGCTCTTGGCGCTGGAGACCTGGCGGATCGGCGTGGTGGCGCCGCGGCTGCGCGCCAGCTCGCCGACGATGAAGTCCTGCTCGCCGGTCCAGGGCAGGGCCATGTCGCCCGGCGCCAGCTCCTCGGCGTGCGGCAGGTACAGGAAGGAGGGCAGCAGCGAGCGCTCCTCGACCGCGCCGGGCGCGGTGAGCTGCGGGATCGCCATCGAGCCCTGCACCGTCTTCTCGCCGTCGCTGTTTTGCAGATCGACCCAGGACAGCGCGCAGTGCGTGGTACCCAGGTCGATGCCGATGGCGTAGCGCGGGCCGGCCGGCGTGCCCTGGTCCTCGGCTTGGCCCTCGGTGCCGAAATTCGTTTCGTCGCTCACAGCTCCACCTCCGCTTGCGCGAGCACGCGCGCGTCATGTTTCTCGGCCAGCTTGGGCAGCTTCACTTCCGCCGCGCGCCAGCCGCGGTGGCTGAGCGTGCCGGTGAAGGGCGGCTGGCCCACCACGTTGCCGGTGAGCTTCACGCTCGCGGCGTCGAAGCCCGGCTGCAGCGTGACGCGGCTGCCTTCGGCCTCGGTGCGCACGGGCTCGATGCGGAAATGCTCCTGCAGCACCTTGCGGCAGCCCGCGTGCAC
>JAEYPG010000676.1 GCA_023410975.1 Pseudomonadota bacterium | reverse complement strand
GCCCTACGTCTACCAGGGCGCGGTGGAACACCACCAGTGGCTCAGCGGGCCGCAGATGATCGATGGCCTGGCGCTGGGCGAGACCACGCCCGGGCCGCTGATCATGGTGGTGGCCTTCGTCGGCTTCGTCGGCGGCTGGCTCAAGCAGGTGCTCGGTCCCGAGGCGCTGTTCGTGGGCGGCGCGCTGGCCGCGGCGGTGGTGACCTTCTTCACCTTCCTGCCGTCCTTCGTCTTCATCCTGGCCGGCGGCCCGCTGGTGGAGGCCACGCACGGCAAGCTCGGTTTCACCGCGCCGCTGTCGGCCATCACCGCGGCGGTGGTGGGCGTGATCCTCAACCTGGCGCTGTTCTTCGCGTACCACGTGCTGTGGCCGCAGGGCTTCGGCGGGCGTTTCGACGCCGTGTCGGCGCTCATCGCCGGGGCGGCGGCCGTGGCGCTGTTCCGCTTCAAGGTGGGTGTGATGCCGCTGCTGGGCGCATGTGCCGTGGTGGGGCTGCTGGTTGCCCTGGCCACGGGAAGCTGAAGCGGGTCGGCCTCGATGCGCCATTGGCCAGCAGGCTGGCGCCGAGCGAGCCGTCCAGCCCAGCCGTGGCGGGGTGATCGAAATCAATAAATGAAGGTGGCTGCTCCCAGGAACTGATGTCAGCCAGGATTAAGGGTTTTCCCGTATGCCAATTGCATGGCCAGGGTGCCGGAGCCGGAAGTCCTTGCCGGGCGCACCCGGGGAGAGGCCGCACGACGCATCGCAAATGTTCAGCTTGCAAGGCCGGCCGGGGCCGTCACGGGCCGCACTGCCAGTTCACGAGGGTGTGTGGCCCGTGACGGAGGAGGGTGGGCGGTGAAGGTGCGCTACGCCGTGCGGCCGTGGCGGTATGGCGCGGCGGCACCGCTCAGCGCGGCGGCACCTTGGCGTTCTGCATCAGCGCCATGGCACTGGCGATGAGCCCGCTGACCTCGCCCAGGCTGGCCGGCACGATCATGGTGTTGTTCTTCTGCGCCAGCTGGGCGAAGGCTTCCACTCCTTTCTCGGCCACGCGCAGTTGCACCGCCTGCTCGCCGCCGGGCTGGCGGATGGCCTCGGCGACCTGCCGGATCGCGTCGGCCGTGGCCTCGGCCACCGCCAGGATCGCCGCGGCCTCGCCCTGGGCTTGGTTGATCTCCGCCTGCTTCTGGCCCTCGGAGCGCGCGATGAAGGCCTCGCGCTCGCCGCTGGCGATGTTGATCTGTTCCTGGCGCCGGCCCTCGGAGGCAGCGATGAGGGCGCGCTTCTCGCGCTCGGCCGTGATCTGCGCCTGCATCGAGCGCAGGATCTCCGCCGGCGGCGTGAGGTCCTTGATCTCGTAGCGCAGCACCTTCACGCCCCAGTTCAGCGCCGCCTCGTCCAGCGCGGCGACGACCTGCGCGTTGATCGCGTCGCGCTCCTCGAAGGTGCGGTCCAGCTCCATGCGGCCGATGATGCTGCGCAGCGTGGTCTGGGCCAGCTGCGTGATGGCCACGATGTAGTTGGAGGAGCCGTAGCTCGCGCGCATCGGGTCCGTGACCTGGAAGTACAGGATGCCGTCCACCGTCAGCTGCGTGTTGTCGCGCGTGATGCAGACCTGGCTGGGCACGTCGAGCGGAATTTCCTTGAGAGAGTGCTTGTAGGCGACCTGGTCAACGAAGGGCACCAGCAGGCTCAGGCCCGGCGTGAGCGTCGTGTGGTATTTGCCCAGCCGCTCCACGACCCAGGCGTGCTGCTGCGGCACCACCTTGACCGAGCGCACGATGAACACGGCCGCGACGGCCAGCAGTACCAGGGCGAGGATGTCCATCGGCAAGGGTCTCCAGGTTGGGTGGTTCGAAGGCAGCAGGGGGTTCAGTGGGCGACGCGTTCGAGCAGCAGGCGGTTGCCGTCGATGGCGCGAATGCGGTGCTCGCCCGGTACCGGGGAACCCGGGCCGACGTGGCGGGCCTGCCAGGCGGTGCCCCGGTATCGCACCTGGGCCTGGCCCTGGGCGTCCCAGTGCTCCACCTGGACATGCTCGCCGATGTCCAGGTGCAGGTTCTGGTCGCGCGCCTGAGGCAGGCTGCGCCGGCGCCGGAGGTGCCACAAGCCCACCGTGCCGCTGCCCACCAGCGCCGCGGCCAGCAGTTGCAGCGCGAGGCTCATGCCGGCGTGCGCCGCCAGCGCGCCGGCCATGGCGCCCAGGGCCAGCATCAGCAAATAGAAAGTGCCGCTGGCCAGCTCGGCCAGCACCAGCGCGGCGGTGGCCAGCCACCACAGGGTCACGTCGCTTGGGTCCATGGGTTGCTCCGATGGCGATGGGGAGGTCGCGTGCATGGCGGTGTCACAACCAGCGCCTACACTTCGCGGTTTTCCTGAAGGACCAACGCCCGGGAGGGCTGCCCGCAATGTTGCGTTACCGATTCCCCATTTTCATCATCGACGAGGATTTCCGCTCGGAGAACACGTCGGGCCTGGGCATCCGGGCGCTGGCGCAGGCGATCGAGAAGGAAGGCTTCGAGGTGCTGGGCGTCACCAGCTACGGCGACCTCAGCCAGTTCGCGCAGCAGCAAAGCCGTGCCAGCGCGTTCATCCTGTCCATCGACGACGAGGAGTTCACCGCTGCCGAGAACGAGGAAGACACGGCGGTGCAGAACCTGCGCAAGTTCATCACCGAGATCCGCTTCCGCAACGCCGACATCCCGATCTACCTGTACGGCGAGACGCGCACTTCGCAGCACATTCCCAACGACATCCTGCGGGAGCTGCACGGCTTCATCCACATGTTCGAGGACACGCCGGAGTTCGTGGCGCGCCACATCATCCGCGAGGCCAAGAGCTACCTCGACGGCTTGGCGCCGCCGTTCTTCCGCGCGCTGGTGGACTATGCGCAGGACGGCTCGTACTCCTGGCACTGCCCGGGTCACTCCGGGGGCGTGGCCTTCCTCAAGAGCCCGGTGGGGCAGATGTTCCACCAGTTCTTTGGCGAGAACATGCTGCGCGCGGACGTGTGCAACGCCGTGGACGAGCTGGGCCAGCTGCTGGACCACACCGGTCCCGTGGCGGCCAGCGAGCGCAACGCGGCGCGCATCTTCAACGCCGACCACTGCTTCTTCGTCACCAACGGCACCAGCACCTCCAACAAGATGGTGTGGCACCACACGGTGGCGCCGGGCGACGTGGTGGTGGTGGACCGCAACTGCCACAAGAGCATCCTGCACTCGATCATCATGACGGGCGCGGTGCCGGTGTTCCTCACGCCCACGCGCAACCATTACGGAATCATCGGCCCGATTCCGCAGAGCGAGTTCAGCCGCGAGTCGATCCAGAAGAAGATCGCCGCCAACCCGCTGCTCGAAGGCGTTGACGCCGCGGCGGTGCGCCCGCGCATCCTCACGCTCACGCAGAGCACCTACGACGGCGTGCTCTACAACACCGAGACCATCAAGGGGATGCTCGACGGCTGGATCGACACGATCCACTTCGACGAGGCCTGGCTGCCTCACGCGGCCTTCCACGGCTTCTACGGGTCTTACCACGCGATGGGCAAGAAGCGCGCGCGGCCCAAGCAGTCCATGGTCTACGCCACGCAGAGCACGCACAAGCTGCTCGCGGGGCTGTCGCAGGCTTCGCAGGTGCTGGTGCAGGACTCGCAAACGCAGAAGCTCGACCGCCACCTCTTCAACGAGGCCTACCTGATGCACACCTCGACCTCGCCGCAGTACGCGATCATCGCGTCGTGCGACGTGGCCGCGGCGATGATGGAGCCGCCTGGCGGCACCGCGCTGGTGGAGGAGAGCCTGCGCGAGGCGCTGGACTTCCGCCGCGCCATGCGCAAGGTCGAGAAGGACTTCGGCCACGACTGGTGGTTCAAGGTCTGGGGGCCGGAAGGGCAGCTGGCGGCCGACGGCATCGGCCAGAGCGCGGACTGGATGCTGCATGCCAACGAGGCGTGGCACGGTTTCGGCAACCTGGCGCCGGGCTTCAACATGCTCGACCCGATCAAGAGCACGATCATCACCCCGGGCCTGGACGTCAACGGCAAGTTCGACACCACCGGCATCCCGGCCTCGATCGTGACCAAGTTCCTGGCCGAGCACGGCGTGGTGGTGGAGAAGACGGGCCTGTACTCGTTCTTCATCATGTTCACCATCGGCATCACCAAGGGCCGCTGGAACACGCTGCTGACCGCGCTGCAGCAGTTCAAGGACGATTACGACCGCAACCAGCCGATCTGGCGCATCCTGCCGGAGTTCTGCGCCGCGCATCCGCGCTACGAGCGCATGGGGCTGCGCGACCTGTGCCAGGCGATCCACAAGGAGTACACCCAGCACGACATCGCGCGGCTGACGACGGAGATGTACCTGTCGGACCTGCAGCCGGCGATGAAGCCCGCTGACGCCTACGCGCGCATCGCGCACCGCGACACGGAGCGCGTGGAGATCGACGAGCTGGAGGGGCGCATCACCACGTCGCTGGTGACGCCGTATCCGCCGGGCATCCCGCTGCTGATCCCGGGCGAGCGCTTCAACCGCAAGATCGTGGACTACCTGCGCTTCGTGCGCACCTTCAACGAGAAATTCCCCGGCTTCGGCACCGACGTGCACGGACTGGTGGAAGAGGAGGTCGACGGCGTGCGGCGCTACTACGTGGACTGCGTTCGCGCCTGAGGCCGCAACCCGTTTTGTCGCAAGGCATGAAAAACGGCGCCCTCGGGCGCCGTTTTTTTCGTGCTTGCCCACGCCGCGGCTTCGGGCGCGGCGCGGGGAGGGCGGTTTTACTGCGGTGTGGAGCGCTCGCCGCCCATCACTTGGCTGAAGCCGCCGTCCACGTAGGTGATCTCGGCGCTGATGCCCGAGGCCAGGTCCGACAGCAGGAACGCGGCGGCATTGCCCACGTCGTCGATCGTGATGTTGCGGCGCAAGGGGGCGTTGGTTTCCACGATGTCCAGAATCTTGTGGAACCCCTTGATGCCCGAGGCCGCCAGCGTCTTGATCGGGCCGGCGGAGATGCCGTTGACGCGCACGCCGCGCGGGCCCAGGCTCGACGCGAGGTAGCGCACGCTGGCTTCCAGCGAGGCCTTGGCCAAGCCCATGGTGTTGTAGGAAGGCACGTAGCGCACGGCGCCCAGGTAGCTCAGCGTCAGCAGCGCGGCGTTCTCGCGCAGCATCGGCAAGGCGGCCTTGGCCATGGCGGGGAAACTGTAGGAGGAAATGTCGTGCGCGACGCGGAAGGCTTCACGCGAGAAGCCGTCGAGGAAGTCGCCGGCGATGGCTTCGCGCGGCGCGAAGCCGATGGAGTGCACGAAGCCGTCGAACTGCGGCCAGTGCTGCGAAAGGTCGGCGAAGAGCTTTTCGATCTGTGCGTCGTCCGCGACGTCACAGTCGAAGATGAGGTTCGAGTCGAACTCCTGCGCGAATTCGGTAATACGTTCCTTGAAGCGCTCGCCGACGTAGCTGAACGCGAGCTCCGCGCCTTCGCGCCGGCAGGCGCGTGCGATGCCGTAGGCAATCGAGCGGTTGGACAGCAATCCCGTGATCAACAGCCGCTTGCCGGCAAGAAATCCCATGGTGGCTCCGAGAGGTCAAAAATTCGCCCGGGATTCTCGCACGCAGCTTGCTCCACTTCGGTGGGGTGTGTCGGTCACTTGCCGGTACAGCTCTTGCAGGGTACAATCCGCTTCTCGCTGAATACCTGAATGGGCGGATCTTCCAGCCCTTTTTTTTTGCTTGATCGAATTTCGCATCCCTCACCGTTGCAACCACAGGAGGCCGCAGGTGGCGCCAGCCGCATGCGGGAAGGCATGAACTGGCAGGCTGCCATCGAGCGCACCGTCACGGGTCTGGGCTATGAGCTCGTGGAGGTGGAGCGCGCCGCGCGCGGCCTGCTGCGCGTGACCATCGACCGCGTGCCGGGCCAGGTGTACCCCGGTCCCGAGTCCGAATCGGTGACGGTGGACGACTGCGAGGCCGTGACGCGGCAGCTGCAGTACGTGCTGGAGGTGGAGAACGCCGACTACGCGCGGCTGGAGGTCTCCTCGCCCGGGCTGGATCGTCCGCTCAAGCGCGAGGCGGACTATGCCCGCTTTGCCGGCGAACTGGTGGAGATCACGCTGAAGATGCCGTTCCAGGGTCGGCGCAAGTACCGGGGCGTGCTGCAGTCGCGGCCGGCGCCGCAGCCGGGTACCGACGAGAGCGGTGCCGCCGAGGAGGCCGTCGCGGCGGTCCCTGGTGGCTGGCGGCTGGTGCTGCAGGACGAGGCGCCGGCGGCGCGCAAGGGTGGCGGAAGCAAGGGTGGACGCTCCAATGCCAAGGTGCGCGCCAAGACCGTGGACGAGGAGGCACCGGTGCAGGTGCTGGACTTTGCCTTCGATGAAGTGCGTGAGGCCCGGCTGGTGCCGGTGGTGGATTTCAAGGGCCGGCGGGCCCGCGCTGCGCAGCCGCAGGAGCCGCAGCAGGACGGAGGACGCACAGAATGAACCGCGAAATGTTGATGCTGGTGGACGCCATCTCGCGCGAGAAGAGCGTCGAGCGAGACGTGGTGTTCGGCGCCGTGGAGGCGGCCCTGGCCTCGGCCACCAAGAAGCTCCATGGTGGCGAGGTGGATATCCGCGTGGCCATTGACCGCGACACCGGCGAGTACGAGACCTTCCGACGCTGGCTGGTGGTGCCTGACAGCGCCGGGCTGCAGAACCCGGACGCGGAGGAACTGCTGTCGGATGCGCGCGATCGCATCGCCGACATCGAAGAGGGCGACTACATCGAGGAGCCCATCGAGTCCGTGACCATCGGGCGCATCGGCGCGCAGGCCGCCAAGCAGGTGATCCTGCAGAAGATCCGCGACGCCGAGCGCGAGCAGCTGCTCAACGACTTCCTCGCCCGCGGCGAGAAGATCATGGTGGGCACCGTCAAGCGGCTGGACAAGGGCGACATCATCGTGGAGAGCGGGCGCGTCGAAGGCCGGCTCAAGCGCAGCGAGATGATCCCCAAGGAGAACCTGCGCACCGGCGACCGCGTGCGCGCGTTCATCGCCGGCATCGACCCGACCGTGCGCGGGCCGCAGATCATGCTCTCGCGCGCCGCGCCGGGCTTCATGATCGAGCTGTTCGCGCAGGAAGTGCCCGAGATCGAGCAGGGCCTGCTGGAGATCAAGAGCTGCGCCCGCGACTCCGGCAGCCGCGCCAAGATCGCCGTGCTCTCGCATGACAAGCGCGTGGACCCGATCGGTACCTGCGTGGGCGTGCGCGGCTCGCGCGTGAACGCCGTGACCAACGAATTGGCCGGCGAGCGCGTGGACATCGTCTTGTGGTCCGAGGATCCGGCCCAATTTGTGATCGGTGCACTGGCGCCTGCCAACGTGCAGTCGATCGTGGTGGACGAGGAGCGCCACGCGATGGACGTGGTGGTGGACGAGGAAAACCTCGCCATCGCCATCGGCCGCGGCGGTCAGAACGTGCGCCTGGCCTCCGACCTCACCGGCTGGCGCATCAACATCATGACGGCCGAGGAATCGCAGGCCAAGCAGGCTTCCGAGACCGAGAAGCTGCGCAGCCTGTTCGTGGAGAAGCTCGACGTGGACGAGGAGGTCGCCGACATCCTCATCGCCGAGGGCTTCGCCAGCCTGGAAGAAGTCGCCTACGTCCCCATGCAGGAAATGCTGGAGATCGAGGCCTTTGACGAGGAGACCGTGGGCGAGCTGCGCAAGCGTGCCAAGGATGCGCTGCTGACCATGGAAATTGCGCGTGAGGAAGCCGTGGAGGAGGTGTCGCAGGACCTGCGTGACCTCGACGGCCTCACGCCCGAAGTGATTGCCAAGCTGGCCGACGGCGGTGTCCATACCCGCGACGACCTGGCCGACCTGGCCGTCGATGAACTGACTGAAATGACTGGCCTGGACGACGTGGCGGCCAAGGCTTTGATCATGAAGGCGCGTGAGCACTGGTTCAACGCCTGATCATCATCCCTGACCCACGCCCGCAAGACCGCATCGCCCAGCAAGCAAGGATTCCCATAATGGCCGTGACAACCGTCGCTCAGTTCGCCGCCCAGCTCAATCGCCCGGCGTCGACACTGCTCGAGCAACTGCAGTCCGCCGGTGTCAGCAAGCGCTCCACCGACGACGCGCTCACCGATGCCGACAAGGAGCGGCTGCTGGCTCATCTGCGCAGCAGCCATGGAACCGGCGGAGGCGATCGCAAGAAGATCACGCTCACCAGCCGGAGCACCAGCGAGATCAAGCAAGCCGACGCTTCCGGCAAGGCCCGCACGATCCAGGTGGAAGTGCGCAAGAAGCGCACGTTCGTGAAGCCCGATGAGGCGCCGGCGCCTGAAGTTTCGGCTGAAGAGCTGCGCCGCCGCGAGGAAGAGGCGCGCGCCCAGGCCGAGGCCCTGCGCCGCCAGGAAGAGGAGCTGGCCGAGCGCCAGCGCCAGCGCGAAGCCGAGGAAAAGCGCCAGCGCGAGGAGGCCGAGGCCGCCCGCCGTGCCCGCGAGGCCGAAGAGGCCGCCGCGGCGCGCGAACGCGAGGCCGCTGCCGCCAAGGAAGCGGAAGCTGCCCAGGCCGCGCAGGCGGTCCAGGCCGCCAAGAGCGCCCGTGAGC
>JAEYPG010000671.1 GCA_023410975.1 Pseudomonadota bacterium | reverse complement strand
AAGTAGAACGACGTGCCCGCATGCCATGCGTTGATGTCGGGGCTGTAGTAGTAGTTGATGAAGGCGTGCTGCCACAGCGCGCCGCGCGCGTCATAGAAGTCCGACATCACCGCCTGTCCCGTGTCCTCGTCGAGGAACAGCACGCGCTTGCCGAACATGTGGCGGAAGCCCTCCTTGAGCGTGCCCTCCACCACCCACACCCGGCGCAGCTCGTAGCGCAGGTAGTCGGGGTTCGGATGGGCGGGCTTGATGAGGTCGGCGTACTTCACCGTGTTGGCATGGATGCGGTAGGCATTGGCCGGGATGAACATCTCGCGCTTGCCCAGCAGCTTCCAGTCGTAGCGTTCAGGCGAACCGTTGAAGAGCCGGTCTGCGTCGATGGTGAGCTTGCCGCTGGTGCCGTTGAGCGGCTGGTCGAAGCCGTACTCGGGAAGTTGGCGTACGCGCCGCGTGCCGGGGTCGTAGTTCCAGGCCAGGCGCTTGTTGGTGGCGAAGTTCAGCGGCTCGGCCGAGACGTTGACGTTGCCCTTCTCGCGCTCGGGCAGCAGCGTGGCGTTGCGGCTGTAGGCCATCACGCCTTCCATGGGCTTGCCGCGCTGCGCCGGATCGTTGGTGTTGTCGAGGTTGCTGTTGGTCGCCCGTCCCCAGGTGACACTGCCGCTGGGCAGCACGTTGGCGAAGTCGCGCGTCGTCGTCTCGTTGTAGGCCCGCGAGGGCAGCAGGCTGTTGTAGAGCGCCTCGATGCCGCTCTTGGGAATCGGGAAGGGCATCGCCCCCTTGTAGGCCTTGACGCCCAGGCCGTTGTGCGTCACTTCCGCTTCCAGCGCGTTCTTGCGGGCGATCTCGCACACGGCGTCCGGATAGCGGAAGTCGCGCCGGCCGGGATAGACCGGGATGCGGTAGGTCTTGGGCAGCTTGGCGAACAGCGCCTTCTGCCCATCGGACAGTTGCGCTGCGTACTGTTCCACGTTCTCCGCCGTGATGGAGAACAGCGGCTTGTCGTTGGGATAGGGATCGACGGGATGCTGCCCGACGTGGGGCGTGTACTGCAGGCCCGGCGGCGTGCCCTGCCACTTGCCCGAGAACTCGGGGATGGTGCCTTCCTTGTTGCCCGCCTTCTCGGCGCCCACGCAGGTCAGATCCTTGCCCAGCCGATCGGCCTCGGCGGCACTGACCTTGGCGCTGGCGCTGCCCGCCGCCATCAGCCCCGCGGCCAGCACGGCCATGGAAAAGCTCGTCTTCATCATTGTCTCCTCGTCTGGAATCAAGACCGCATCGGCACGCCCATGCAAGGCACCCGACGAGGAAATTCTTCGGCGCTGCAGGCACTTTTCCATCGTCCGATGGGACTACGTTCGCATCCCGAGCGCCCCGTCAGTACAAGGAAAAATCGCCATGCCCGCGCGGCTGCAGGCATGGCGACTCTTGTGCACCTTGAATCCGAGCTGGCTCTACTGTTTCAATCTCAACTATTTTTATAGACCCGCCCGCCGCATTGACCGGCAGCGGCTGATTGCCTGCCTGGAACACGCTGGAGCAGCCCCGCTGAACGCGCAGCGGGTGCGGTCAGCGCGCGCTCGCTATGGCAAGCAGGACCCAGAAGGACTGCATCGGCGGCATGTAGGCTTCTGCGGCGCTGGATTGGGCAACCTGCGCCCCAGGCTCCTCGCCCCGGTCCTGTGTCCACGTTTCGCCCGTCAACGCCAGTCCGGCGCACAAGCCGAACGTCAGCATGCAGGCCAGTTTCCTCGTGATCGACATGTTTGCCTCCGGCTGCTCATGGCGGTTCGCCGTTGAACCGCTGTCATGAGCCGCCATCACATCACCCGCGTCCGCCAGCCAAATCGGCCAGATGGACTACGGGAAACCTCGGAGGTGCCGACCGTAGCGTCGTGGGCTGCCGGCCCGGACGCCGATCACGCCGAGCCGTAGAGCGCCCTGAGGGTGGACTTGAGCAGTTTGCCCGCGGGGTTGCGTGGCAAGGGCTCGTCGCGCAGGTGCACGATCGACGGCACCTTGTAGGCAGCCAGGCGGGACGCGACGTGCTGCTGCAGCTCGGCAGGTTGCAGCACCGCACCCGGCTGCAGCGAGACGACGGCGGCGACGGCTTCGCCGGTGCGTTCATCCGGCAAGGCGAAGACCGCGGCCTCGGCCACGGCCGGGTGCTGCAGCAGGCAGGACTCGACCTCGGCGGAGGCGATCTTCTCGCCATTGCGGTTGATCTGGTCCTTGAGCCGGTCGACGATGTGCAGCAGGCCGTCGCGGTCGAGGTAGCCCACGTCCCCGGTATGCAGCCAGCCGCCGCGCAGCGCCCGTGCCGTGGCCTCGTCGTCGCCCCAGTAGCGCTGCATCAGCGTGACGGCGCGCAGGCAGACCTCGCCGGGCTGGCCCGGCGGCAGCGGGGTGCCGTCGAGGTCGTCGATGCGCACCTCGACGATCGGCGTGGGCAGCCCGGCGCTGGCCGGGTGCTGCGCGAACAGCGCGCCCGAGCAGGCCGCGCCGGTGCCGTTGCTCTCCGTGAGGCCGAAGCCCACGCCCGACATCGACTGCGGCAGCCGGGTCAGCACGTCGTCGATCACGCGCTGCGGCAGGCCCGCGCCGCCGAAGCCCACGCCGCCAAGGCTGCCCGTCCAGGCCGGGTCGCCGAAGCGCGGGTCGGCCAGCAGCTGCATCACCATGGACGGGGCGCCGTTGAACTGCGTGATGCGCTCCTCGCGGATGAGCTCGATGGCCCGCTCGGGGCTCCAGCGGTGCATGAACACGAGGCGGCGCCCGTTGCGCAGCGACGCCAGCAGCTGCGCGTGCAGCCCGCTGACGTGGAACAGCGGCACCGCGGTCAGCGTGGCCGGCGCGATGCCGCGCTGCATCAGCGCGGCCACGGCCTGCGGCGAGCTCATGCCCGCCAGCGCACCGATGTAGTCGATGTTGTGCAGCGCCTGGCACACCGCGCGCTGGGTCGACAGCACGCCCTTGGCCCGGCTGGTGGCGCCGGAGGTGAAGAGGATCAGCGCCGGGTCGCCGGGAGCCGGCACCACGTGCGGCCGCGGCGGGCCACCGGCCTCCACCAGCGCCGCGAAGCCGTGCGCGCCGTCGCTGTCCTGGGCGGCATCGACCGAGATGGCCTCGCATCCCAGTGCCGACAGCCCGCCGGCCACCCGCTGCAGCCGCTCCTCGTCGGCGAACAGCAGGCGCGGGCGGATCTCGTCCAGCGCGGCCAGCAGCTCCTCGCGCTGGCCGAAGCTGTTGACGGGCGCCGGCACGGCGCCCAGCAGCGCCACCGCCACGAAAGCCACCGCCCACTCGGGCCGGTTGCGCATCGCGATCGCGACGCGCTCGCCCGGCTGCAGCTGCCAGCGCGCATGCAGCCGGCCCGCCAGCGCGTCGGCGGCGGCGAAGAAGCGGTCGAAGCTCCAGCGGTCGGCGCCACAGGCCATGAATTCCTTGGCGCCATGCGCTCGGCCGGCGTCCAGCAGTGCCGGCAAGTGCGGCGGCGCGTGGCGGTAGGCGCGCAGCGGACCGGCCTCGGACTCCACCTCCTGCAGCTCGAACGGCGCACCCGGCGCGGTCAGTTTCGCCTGGCATGCACGGACCTGGGCCAACAGTTCGGACATCTCGAATCCTTCCTTGTCAAAAGCCGTTGAGCGCGGCCCAACGGTCGCGGTGGAATGCTGCGTCGCCCAGAGCCTGCGACAGCACCCGCATGCGCTTGAGGAACAGGCCGAGGTCGAACTCGTCGGTGACGCCGATGCCCCCGTGCATCTGCACCGCCTCGTTGAGCACCAGCTCGCCCAGCTCCGACGCCTTCGCCTTGGCCAGGCTGGCCGCCTGGGCAACAGCGTGCGGCCGTTCGTCCAGCGCCTCCAGCGCCGCCGCCACGCTGCTCTCCAGCAGCTCCAGCCCCACGTACAGCCGCGCGGCACGGTGCTGCAGCGCCTGGAAGCTGCCGATGGGCACGTCGAACTGCACGCGCTGCTTCAGGTACTCCACGGTCATCTCGAAGGCGGCACGGGCCAGTCCCAGCGACTCGGCCGCCAGGCACGCGCGCGCCTGGTCCAGCACGGTGTCGAGCAGCTGGGCCGCGTCGGCGCAAGCGCACAGGCGTGCGTCCTCAGCCAGGCGCACTCCCCGCAGCGTCACCTGGGCGCAGTTGCGGCTGTCGATGCGCGCACGGGGCGCCACGGTGAGTCCGGGCGTGCCGGCCGGCACGATGAAGAGGCCCAGACCCTCGTCGCCAGGCAGCCGGGCCACGACGATCAGTGCGTCGGCGCCGATGCCGTCGAGCACGTCACGCTTGTCGCCGTCCAGCACCCAGGCGCCGTCCTCGCGCACGGCGCGGCAGGCGATGGCCTGCGGCGCGTGGCGCGGCTGCTCGTCCAGGGCC